>CAZLLY010000001.1:0-22222 GCA_964560755.1 uncultured Candidatus Saccharibacteria bacterium
GGGGCCAATGAACCATTTTAGTCTCAGGTCGATTAATCTTGAGAATGTCGTTGTTATATGCCTACGTTTTCTTGAATCGAACTTGTAGATTGAGCTTTATGTATAATTTGTCATCTGAGACAAACAGGTACCCATAATCGTATTTTGTTGTGCTTGGGGTATCAAAACGTGTGTTCGCGTATAGGTAGTCGCGGAAGTCATCATCGTAATACAGGCTATAACATATCAGGTTCCCAGACTCAAGAAGTACTATGTACCCACCCTGAGTAGATAGTCGGGTATCCCATACGGAAGCGGGCACCATTCCAAGCGCAGAAGACCGTAAGAAATTTTTTGTTTTGTAGCAAATTTCTTCGCGTGTCATATCAATATCGGAATCAGCCGCAACTAACGATGCCAGCGTGTCGAGTTCGTATCCGTTCCCTTCGTAAAAATACTGTAGCATCCTTGCCACAACACTTGGATAGAGTGAGTCTTGCATACGAAGGTTGTTCTTATATATCTCACTTTGCATACCAACGTAGCGAAGGCTTCCGCCGCACTCACTAATTCGCGCAATCCTATCTCGAACTTTTGAACGGCTTTGTATATCGTTCACTTCATTAATATCGCCATTAAAACCAACCACTTCATATGTAAAGTTGGTATGAGAGCTTGAATTCACAAGAGTCGGCGCGCCACCTATGTATGACTTAATAGAAAAGCCCATACGGTGTGAAGTCGGCGATTCGGTCGTTCTAACTAGTGCCTCAATATCTGCTTTGTTAGCAGATGGTGACTTTACGCTCGTCAAGTGATAACTATCCATTAGCTCTGTAGCCTCATGGACGGCAAACGTTGAGCTTGCTTCTTTGATGCGATCGAAAATACGTATAGATTTAGCGCTGAGCTCTTCCTTATTAATAACCGAAATAGTTGTGCTGGAACTATCCGAGATATGGACCTCATTATCTTTCTGTAGGTTATAGGTTAGCATCCCTTGGGTCTTACTATTCCTAAATAATTTTAAGAATTCATAGAACTCATCACTTTTTGGTTTTAAATCCTTGTCTGCGGCATAAACTTTCCTATCTAAGGCTATTTTGAAAAATACATACAACTCTGCCCACTCACCTTTATTTGCAGTTCGTGGCATGTCGTCCATATTACCTCTTCCCTTTGACGATGAATGGTTTCATTGAGGATGCAATTTCTTTGATTACGGGTACCACTACGGAATTGCCAAACTGGCGATACATCTGAGTACGTGAAACCGGTATGATAAAATCCTTCGGGAAGCCCATCAGTGCTTTGCACTCATTTGCAGTATACAGTCGTAGCCCTGTTGGACCATCTTTCACGAAAGTACCAGTTAACCTTTGTATTTTATGATATGAAGCAACGAGAGTTTTTGCTGGCCCTGTCGTATCTTTCGTAATAATTTTTGGACGACCATCGTCTAGTTTAAACAAATAGTTCTTCTGTAATTTATCCGAAATACTATAGCCTTCAATGCCACTTTCTATATAATCGCCAATATTTGCTTGGTGCTCAGGATTGCCCAATGGGAAGCTAAATGTCGAAGGGTCGATACCTTTGAGGTGTCTGTCAATACCGACAATGTAAACGCGCCTTCTCATTTGTGGTACGCCAAAGTCGGCGGCATTTATGAGTTTGTATTGAACATCATAGTCAAGTTCCGAGAGAACCTCTAAAATCGTCGACATTGTATTGCCGTTATCGTGAGTTAACAGTCCTTGCACGTTCTCAAGAAGAAAGGCTTTCGGTCGTTTTGCTTCCAGAATACGCGCTACATCATAGAACAACGTTCCCTGCGTTTTGTGCATAAAACCAGCACGCTTTCCAATACTGCTAAAAGGCTGACACGGGAAACCAGCTAATAGGACATCAAAATCGGGGATATTTTCTACTTTGACTTTGGTTATATCGCCATCAGGCTTTTCACCGAAATTTGCTTCATAAGTCTTTTGGGCGTGCGAATCCCACTCCGATGTATAAACGCACTTGCCGCCTGCAGACTGAAAGCCTAATCTCGTACCACCAATCCCTGCAAAGAGATCGATAAACGTAAAGTCAGGCTCACTGCTCTTTTTTTTCGTATTCCCCATTGGTCACATTATATCAGAATACTTACCGATGAGGTTGGAGTCATAAGGAGATGGTCTTTTAATGTTATTCCTAGGATATCACCTGTCTCAATCAGCCGTTCAGTCACTTCGATGTCTGCTTCACTGGGTTCTAGACTTCCACTTGGGTGGTTGTGTGCGACGATTATGGAAGCAGCGCGGTCGGTTATGGCATCCGCAAAGACTTCACGGGGGTGTACGAGGCTACTCGTTAATGTGCCGATAGTGATTGTACGTTTTGCAATTAATCGATTTGCGCCATCAAGCGTAAGGCATACAAAATATTCCTGTTTTTTGTCTCGTATGTCGATAAATTGTTCTGCAGCCTTACTCGGAGAATCGATTATTGGACGCTCTGAGTCGAGTAGGTATCGCTTTGCTAGTTCAAAACTCGCAAGCAGTTCACTTATTTTTGCTGGTCCAAGGCCATTTACATGCCGGAGCACTTCCATGGTAATGCTATGATTCTGACGCAAGATCTTCAAGATATCTTTAGATATTTTGGCCACGTCTGCTTGCGTATTACCACTCCCGATTATGGCCATCAGAAGTTCATAATCTGAAAGCGCTTCTGCACCTTTTATCATGAGTTTTTCTCTTGGTCGATCGTGCGGTGATTTATCTTTTATGCTCTGCATAGATAAAAGTATACGCTCAGACTTTCCGTGTTGCTAGGGTTCGGTTCGGATGGGATTGTGTGCGTAATCTGCGGCCTAAGGCTACAATACTCCGTTGTATTCATTAAGCCCGTCTATAATTTTTGCCCCGCCCATGCCATCATCCATTTCTTTGTAATTGTGTGCCGCAAGTGCATGGGGTGCAATCTGGGGAATGCCTGTCTCTGCGCTTTTACTGAGTAGTCCGTCAACTGCTGCAGCAAGTTCGAATCCACTATTCTCGAACTGTTCTTTGCCTGACCAATGCGCTGAGCCATTGTCATCCAACATGACGCCTGCAAGTATGGTGGTTCCGTGCATTCTATAACGTTCATTAAGCTTGGCGTCGAATTCGTACGGCGCCTTGTAGCCTTCGAACACGCGTAAGCGTAGAATATTAGCGATATTTCGTAGGTCGGCGATGTAGCCAAATTTGTTGACTTCCTCCACATAGACAGCTTGCACTATAGGTCGAATAGTAAGATTTGCATGGCAAATACCTACCACATCGACAGTATCGAACGTATCGACAATCAGCAAGCCGCTTTCGAGGTCCCAGTGTACAGAGTCGGGCTGGCCAAGTCCCCACTGGCCGGGGAGCATGTCTCGTATGCATGATTGGGGCGACTCAACAACTGTCTGCGGCATTGTGGCATGCTGGCCGTAAGTCTTGTACGCAAAAGGTAGTTTAGGACCGAATTCAAAACTTGCCATGAGTTAACTTTACGCCGTTTTTTGTAAAATGTATAGTTTTATGGGCCTATTACCTCTGAAGTGATGCGATGATGCATGGCTTAATACCAGGGTTCGTTTTTTGCGGATGTGATTTCTTGCTTGTCTGCGTAGGGGGGTCGGATATAATGGGCGCATGACGCATTCGAAAACGGTTATTCGTACGTATTTGACGTTGCAATTTGGCAACACGCTTGCGGCGTCGCTGATATGGGGTGTGAATACACTTTTTCTGCTGAATGCGGGGCTGTCGAACTTTGAGGCGTTTTTGGCTAATTCATTTTTTACCTTGGGGATGGTGCTGTTTGAAATCCCGACTGGTATCGTGGCCGATAGCCGCGGCCGTCGGTTGTCCTACCTGCTCGGAACCATCACCCTCAGCCTATCGACACTACTGTACTATGTGCTATGGACCATGCACGCCCCGTTCATCTGGTGGGGGCTAGTGTCGATACTGCTCGGACTCGGTTTTACCTTTTTCTCTGGTGCAGTCGAAGCCTGGCTCGTTGATGCCCTCGACGCGACAGGTTTCAAAGGAAGCCTTGAGACAGTTTTTGGACGAGGGCAAATCGTGAACGGGGTCGCTATGCTCGTGGGTACCCTTGGCGGCGGTGCACGTGCGCAGGTATTTAATGTCGGTATGCCGTATATCGTCCGCGGAGTGATACTCGTTGCGCTGTTTTTCGTCGCCTGGCGCACTATGCACGATATCGGTTTTACACCAGAACGGGCCGAAACGCCGCTCCATGCTATGCGCACACTACTCGATGAGTCGATAAAAAAGGGACTGCACGTCCCGCCCATACGGTGGTTGATGCTATCGGCGATGCTGGTTTCGAGCGTCGGATTCTACGCCTTTTATGCGCTGCAGCCGTACCTTTTGGAGCTATATGGTAGCTCGACAGCTTACCTCGTCGCTGGGTTCGCGTCTGCCCTCATTGCCGCCGCGCAAATATGTGGCGGGTTGCTGGTGGGGCATATACGCAAACTGTTCCATAAGCGAACGAGTGCGCTCGTGCTACTCTGTGCGCTGTCGGCGGGCGTGCTCATTAGCCTATATTTCACAAAAAACTTTTATCTCGCTCTGGGACTTGTGTTTATCTGGGGGCTTGTTTTTGCCGCAACTGGACCGATACGCCAGAGTTATTTGAACGGGATGATTCCGAAAAAGCAACGCGCCACTGTGCTTTCGTTTGACTCAATGCTCAGTGACATTGGCGGCGTGGCTGTACAGCCTGCCTTGGCACGATCGGCCGATGTGTGGTCGTATGGAACATCGTTTGCTATCGGTGGTGTCTTGCAGCTGCTAGCCATCCCCCTGTTACTCAGAAGCCGCTCCTTCCATCACGCCTCAGATAACGTCTCAAAGAAATAACCATATAACTGTAGCTCGCGTACGATTAGTTTCTTAGGTCTCTACACCCCTACCACACCACCAAAGCATACCGTTTCCTACGGCTGAGTTCCCGGACGAGCATGGTAAGTGCAATGGCTAGTAACACTGCCCCACTGAGGATTACATAGCGACTATTTATTCCTGTATCTACTAGTGAACCACCGACCGTTGCACTTGCTCCGGGTACCTCACCGATATAGATAGGACCAACAGTTGTACTGTCAGTGGCACTACCTTCATCAAAGGCAGCTCCGAAATGGACTTTGGTCGGCAATCTATCGGGTAAAAAGTTTAATAAAAGCGAAGGCAACACCATATTGTTCAACGAAGGCGCCGATTTATGTTAACGGTGTAAAAATTTGCTAGGACCGTATTGTCGTTGTTCCAAACTGGATTAAAAAGGCAAAATAAATTCATGCAAGTGAAGTCACGTCTCTGGGCGTGAATAATTGTTGTTATTGCAAAATAGCGCAAAGTATTATATTATGTGAATATGTCTAGAATAATTGGCGAACGGCTATCCTCAGGCCCAGAGGAGCGGTCTGGCTCTAGGTCGCGTGGTGAGCATATTGATGACGCCTCAAGACCTGTTGATGTTGAGACAACGTTTGAATCTACCCCCCACTGCCTAACGATTGCGAACAACGACACTGGGAGGAAGGCGTTTGCCGACTATGCAGTTTTGATGTCAAAGTACCTACGGCTTGCGGAATATGTCTGGGAATCTAATAGTGGGCAGACGCCGGGGGAATTGAAAGAAAGATTCTCGATTCTCGTAAACGAGAACAGTGAAGAGATTGCAAACATAGTGCCGGGAGAAGATAATGAACGGAGAGTACGAGATGCCGTGGCGGTATGGCTCGCTGCGGTAGAAGAAGGTAGTACCGAACCTGTGAGTCTTTGGGATGCAACCGGACAATACCAAGGATTTCGTGATTTACTCTTTGATAAGCGTAACGGGTTTTATGCTCCAAGAAATAGCCGCGAAACAGAGATCGTCGTTGATTCTAGAGACCGGAATAGGCTTCGAATATTCGCAGACTCCCGGAACTCGCAAAAAGATATACTCGAAGACTTGGCATATGTATGGGCGATTGAAGAGTCTGGGGTAGAGGAATATATCAATGCTTCCTAGATTGCATTGTCCTATGACCTTCTGTACACGGTCGAGACGGATCTACCTCAATTAGTTATTGACACTGTTGATATCTCTAGTATTATCGGCTGTAAACTTACTGCAGAGATTGTAGCGAAGGCATGTGCGGGCGAAGACGGGTGGGATAGTGGTATCGTTGTATCTCGTCCCTCTCAAGCTTCCAACGCCTACCTTGTCAATATAACTGCTCAAGAGGCTCAAGAAAGCACTAAATACAGTGGTTTCGTAGTGGCAGCGGATTACGTTATGACGCCCGATGGTAAGCAATATGTTTTTCTGACAGTAGATTCTAGTGATGGTCTACATGGAAAAGTTCGTTTAGACATTAGGCCATATGAACAGTACGACACCGATGAGTTGATGAGCTACTTTCTTTTGGATATTCCAATGCGAGCTTCAGGCTTAAGGCCCGACCGTCATTTTGGAAACCCAAGCGTATAGTGTCGACAAGCTGCGTCTATTAACTACGGCTTTTCTGAGGTTCCGTTGTTTAGAAAGTAAATATATGTTTTTGGCACTTTCGTTAGGCCTTACATTAAACTGCCTAGGATAAAACTGCTATACTTACTTGTAGAATACTTTAGAAAGGACAAAGCCATGAGCAAAGGTCAAGACAAACGCAAAGAAGTTAAAAAGCCCAAAAAACCAAAAGCTGTCTAGTTTTTAAGGAGTTGTGTGTCCGTGAAAACATGCATTTCACGGTGTGCGTATGCATGCAGTGCTTGTGAATGTAATGCAGCAAAAGCCCCATCGTACCGGTACTTGGTATGGTTACTTTGTAAAATAAACAATATCGTTCAAGGAATATCTACTTTTTAGACCTGGCTTCTTCCAGGACGGTTTTGAACAAAAATAGTGGCAGTATGATGCCGGCGATAACGACGGAAAGCCAGATGACGAGTGGTGCGATAACCCAGGTTTTAACGTCATCGATTTTGAGCCCCGAGGTGAAAGTAACGGTAAGGAGTAACCCAACCAGTGTCGTAATGAGCGCGATACCACCACGTAGTGCGGGCAGGTATTTTACCGCCATTTTGAAGACAAATGGACCAAATACTATCTCGACAACGGTAAAGAACGCCACGCTAACGACAAAACCGATAGGGTCGATATGAAACCCAGGAAGTAACAGTGACGCCATGGCTAAACCAACGGCGTTGGCTAAAAGTGTTAGTGCGCTATGTGCTAAAAAACGTATCATACGGCTCCTTTGTGTAAAATTTTATGTGCTTTTTCGTCGTCAAGCATAGCGGCGACGTGCCGAACGAAAACGACGAGCCAAGTAAAAATAATGGCGGCTGCCAGGAGCTCAAACACGGTAAGGTTTAGATAATGGACAAATAAATAGAGCCAAACGCAGGCCAGTAATGTTCCAAGTAGCGCGTACGATGCTATGAAAAACGCCTTGGTAAACCCTGGTGTCAGTATTGGCAGGAGTATGACAATGGCGAGAAACATGAGAGCCATGCCTCCTGCCGAGACATTGTGGACTGCTGGGTAGACGTTATATATGAACAGGCCGACAAAGGCTAGCATCATACCAATCCCCGTCAGAAGCCCCTGCAATACCCCAACTTTTACGCTCCGCGAAATTGTTCCCTGCTGTTTCAGCTGGTTAAAATCATTGGTGATATACCCAGCTAACGCCATGACGACCAACCCTGCGATGATAAGCGTCACATTAAACGCATACCCCGAGACGCCGCCACCTGCACCGAGTGAACTAAAATGCAGATACCACCAATGTGGGTCGCTCGCGGTAAGCATGCTGATAAACGTGCCACTGAGTAGAAACGTTGCGAGCAACATTGATACTCGAACCGCCGTTATGGCAGATGCCGATAGGTACACTATGTACGCGGCGAACCCCGTGGAAAGCGCAAGAATGCCAGAAGCAGCCCACATGTCGATGCGTGCGTCTTTGAATGATTGGCTTACGATAAAAAAGAGCACGGTGTAACAAAGGAAAATGAGTAACCCGTGCACAAGCGCCAGTGACCAAGTGCCGAGGATGGCTTTGATGCGTTGCCACCGCGACTTTTGGGTTTGTGCGTGGTCTGCTGCCGCCGACACGATCAGGAATGTGGCGAATGCGACTGCTCCGCCGAGGATTGAACCGTCGTAGCCGAGGGATATATTTCGGGAAAACAAGGATATGTCATTGCCCCAGAAGGATAGCAGACCAATACCCAACCCGACTACCCCGCCTGCGAATGCGGCGTAAATGGCACGGGATTCTAAAGAGCTTTGTTTACCTGGGCTGTCTTTGGGGGAAACTTTGTTGATTGCCGCCATCTTGTGCGCATCTCCTCTTTGCCTCTAAGTATAGCACCGTATGCATGTCTGGTGCATGAAAAAGTGAACACTATGTTTACCCATGTTGCACAGGTGTTTTGAGGAAATTTTGTATTTTTAAACAGGGGTAAAGTCACTACACATCCACCTCGAATAAAAATGTGAGCACCGCACATCTGGTCAAAATAGCAGTAGCTGCTCGGTGCGCTGGATGGCACGTGAGCAGCTACTTTGTTTAGGCCGATGGGAGTCGCAGCGGGTTAGCGCATTCCCCCACCGCCGGGCATCATACTTTCTGGTAGGCTGGTGACTTTTTCTCCGTTTATGATCACGGTACCGCCGTTTAACGTGCCGGTCGTGTCGTAGTCAAACGATGAGGTCGGAGCAGTTACGTTGACGGTGCCGCCGTTAACCGTGATGCTACCGTTGGCATCGATGGCGTCGGTGTCGCCCTGGCCGACTTCGACCGTAACGGTACCACCGTTGATGGTAATAGCTGCCGTAGTGAAGGACGAGCCTGGCGCGTTTATACCATCATCACTAGCGTAGATATCGATCGTGCCACCGTCAATCGTTACTGTGGCGCCCTCGATACCCTCGACACTACTCGTGATAGTTATGGTGCCATCTTTTATCACTGTTTTTTCTTCGGCATGGATACCATCATCGCCCGCTTTGATGGTGATGTTACCATTTGCGATATACACATAGCCCTTGGTTTGGTCGGTATCATTCGTAGCTTTAATGCCATCGCCCGCTGCGGTTATCGTAAAGGTACCGCCTGCGACATACACTGAGTCTCGACCACGAATAGCATCATCAGCGCTGGTGATGACATAGGTGCCAGACGAGAACTTAAGGTCATCAGACGACGTAATCGCATCGGCAAAGTTTGCGGTGACTTTGAGTGTACCATTGCCATTAAAGGTTAGATCGTCCGATGAATAAATCGCTCCATCGATAGTCGCATCACTACGAGTCGAGGCATCCGAAATCGTATTAGTTGTTCCGTCAACTAGCTGTATAACTGTATTGTCGGCGCTTTCAACATAGATAGCCGCTCCAGTTGTACTTGCAATAGTTACGCCGTTTAAGGCAAGTCGCACATTGGCGTCAGTCTTTATGACAATTCCCGCCGTCGAGCTACCGGTTAGCACATAGGTACCACCTTCGGTGATCGTTAAAGTATCGTTTGTTAGGGTGACGTTCTTAGTTGGTAGACTGCTCCAGTCGATATCTTCGTCGCCATTGTCGAGATCGATGGTCGATGCAGCGCTACTCGATGTGCTGCTTGCTGTCGAATTAGACGTTGTTGAACCACTGCGTGACATCCAGTAGTATGTTGCGCCTGAGCCGATCAATACAATGAGGGCTGCCGCGACAAGCAGCCATTTGTTTTTAGAATTCATGTTAAAGTCCTCCTTCTATTTCGCCGTCAAACAGGGCGATTGATAAATTACCATTTTTTATACGCAGGTCATCGAGTAAGCTTTTTGGGTTTACCCCACTAGGAAGTTTCACTCGGTACGTAAGCTCGTACAAACTCCCCATGTTTTTTGTCCGAATGCGCTCGAGGTTGGCCGTAACTCCATGCTCTTTAAAAACGGGATTAAATGAAGCTTCGTGGTCAGTATCATCAGGCATCGTGATGCGAAGTTGCTGTTCGGCCCCCGACGGTTCAAAGATATTGAACTTGGCGAGCGCGAGCAGTACGAGTGCAATGGCGAGGGTCGCAAAAACTGCGAAGGCTACGTAGCCTGTACCGGTCGCGAGACCAACTGCCATTGCAAAGAACACGCTGACGATCTCCCGTGATGTTCCAGGGATGCTACGGAATCTCACCAGGCTAAAGGCGCCAAGGATAGCGATGCCGGTCCCGAGGTTGCCATTAACGAGCATCATGACTGACTGGACTAAGATAGGCAGTACCACGAGGGTTATCGCGAAATTCTTTGTAAACCGCGTGGTCTTGGTATGCACGAATGCGACGACCAACCCAAGAATAAGCGACAATGCAGAACAAATGAGCAATGCTTTCAAGTTGAGCGTTGTTCCATAAATGCTACTAAGCATAGACTGTTTCCCCCTGTTTCATTTTCTGATAAATCTGACCATACTTTGAAAACGATGAAGGGTAAATTTTACGTTCTCTGAGCAGCGAAACTAACCAAAGTGGCATACCAGCAGATGTCTTCACTTCCATTACATAGGTTGGTTCCTCGAAATATTCATCGCATTCATCGTGTTTTTGGATGCTCAGATCATGAACTCGACTTCGAAGATTTGTATCGAATGTTATACGAAGGTCAGAGTTTTTCTCTGAAGCGCGATATGCCTGACGAACATAGGAAACAAATGCCTTTGGTGCAAGGTCGTACGACTGGAACAGATGATCTAATTCGCGCAGTACTTGTCCGCGAACGGGGAGCTTCCCGTCCATATACTTCTCGAAATCAGCATGGGTTAGTTTTATACGTCGTTTATAAACGGTACCGTCTAGTTTTGACTTGATTTCAAAATAGACATGTTCGTCTCCGTAGCTACGCAGGCGTACTTTGTACTTGTAGTTCGGGTGTTCAAGTGCCTCGATGATGAGATCGTCGGCCGCAGTATCAAAATAGATACTATGGATATCAGATTCAAAATAGCCATCTGGTTCCATATGCGCCGAAAGGTCTCGCTGGAGTGCCACAAACTGTTCTGCACTCAGCAAGTATTTCTTTTCGTTCCGTTTAAAATATTGTTGTGTCATTCGTTTCCTTTACCTTTGTTACTGCCTCTATACTATGAATGTTTCCTGAAGATCTGCTTTAAGACGAAGCAGTATTTGGTACAGAATAAAACGCCTAGATATTGGTATACTAGTAGCTATGACGACCCAGACAATACTCGGTGGAACAGTCCACGTCCTACCCAGTGATCTACAAAAGACATTGCACGCCGATCCCAAGATGCTGGCCGCCTGGCAAGATATTACGCCGCTCGCGAGGAACGAATTTATTTGCTGGATTACTGACGCGAAAAAGGCAGAAACGCGGGTAAAACGGATCGCAGTCGCCAAAGATAAATTGCACCGCGGCGAGCGGCGCCCTTGCTGCTGGGCTGGGTGTATTCACCGCGAACGAAACGGTAAGTAGAGAGGACGTATATGAACGTGCGCATCGAAAGAATCTACGACTCATATAATGCCCCTGTGGAATTCCGCATACTGGTAGATCGTGTCTGGCCGAGAGGTATTAGCAAGGAAAAAGCTCGGCTTGATGAATGGTGTAAGGACATCGCCCCATCGTCCGAGTTACGAACTTGGTTTGGGCATATACCCGAACGTTTTGATGAGTTTCGCATAAAATATATGGCCGAAATCGACGCCAACCCGAAAACGCCTGAATTCATTGCCCTCATAAAAAGCCATGAGAACACCATACTACTCTACAGCGTCAAGGACACCGAGCACAATCAAGCCGTCGTACTGCGGGACTATTTGTTGAGTCTGTAAATTATGCGACGGGCTTTATTCGTTAACTATAAGGTTACCCATCATACCGGCTTCAAGGTGCTCGGATATATGACAGTGAATCATCCATTTTCCAGGGTTATCGAACAGTACTGCAAGGGTATATGTCTTGCCGGCTGGTATGAGTATGGTGTCTTTCCAAACCAAATTCTGTTGCGACACGCCGTCGATACTGGTAACAAGGAATTTTTGTCCATGAATATGGATAGGATGTTGCATGGGGTGCATCGTAGTTTTTGAGTTATCAATGGTGAGATTAACAAGTGTACCTTTTTCAAACGTCCAGCTAAAGTCACTACTCCCCGTATCTTGATCAACCAGTTTCCACTGCACGGTTTGAGTCGTCGATTGGGCGTTCATGGTGGCCATGCCGTCTTCCCACTCAATGCCATCGGTCGTCGATTCGCCTGACATACCACTCATACTCTCCATATCCATCATGCCGCCGCCCGATCCATGCATCAGTGACATATCCATTGACAGACCGATGGTAAGGCGTTTTTTCGTTGCAGTCGCGAGATTTGCAAGTGTTGTCGCCATACTTGATGATACTTCTGGGTGAGTTTGTTCAACGTTAAATCGGTCAATCATCGCGGTGTCCGTTTGATCGTTCGCCGTAACCGTTACGGCTCCTAAGCCATACGTTTTTCCTGGGGTGGCATTTTGTATATGATAGTCCCCACTGGTCGGAAAATACACGTCAACAATCGCCCGCTCAGCCGGTCCTAGTGTTACGGTGTCCACAAATTTCTCTTGTTCATAGAGCCCGTTATCGGCACCGATAAGCTTTAGTTTTGCACCAGGAATGGCAAACCGAAATGGTCGTACGCTGGCCGTATTTGTCAGATAGTACCGTATAACTTGCCCTTGCTGGACAGTCTGATGGTAGTTATCTCGTCCATTAACGAGCTGCATTGTGCCAGAACGGCCCATCAGCGTGTGGTCGGCTCTCGCTATACTAAACGGTGCAATCCCCTGACTATCTAGCGCAATATCGCTCAGCGTCAGAACTTGTTCACTGCTCACCATCGGCCACGTACTGGTATCTTTCGGCTTGACGATGAAATTCGCAAATAATCCGGACGCCTGGGTGTAATCTTCACGGATATGCGGATGGTACCAGTACACGCCCGCGTCTGGGAATCGGATAGTTTGCTGGTACGATTCGCCTGGCTTAATTGGCGACTGGGTGATATCTGGCAACCCATCGCTGGAGTTGTCGCCGTTTATACCATGTGGGTGAAGCGTTGTATCGACATCCAGATTATTGACGACCGTCAGTGTCACACTACTCCCCTGCTCGACTTCTATCGTTGGCCCCGGAACCATACCGTTGTAGCCGAGCAGTCGGACTGACTTGCCGTCAATAGTTCGCTTCACCGGTTCGGCTACAATCGTGTAGTGGTCTCCGTTTTTGAGCTGTATAACCGCAGTGTCTTTCGCATCAGCGAGCCCGGCAGTACTCGTTGAATAATACGATGAATTACTACTTTGACTTTGTTGATACCACAGAAAACCACCGATAGCGAATACGGCCAAAAGTACACCGACGATAATGAGCTTTACTTTCTTACGCGGCTTTACTTCTTTCATATGCCCTGCGTGATCTTCATGACCATGGTGGTACTGGTGCATGAGCGCATGCCCCTTGCCGCGTCGTAACAGATACAAATTTACCGGATATGCCGCAATAAAAGCCGCTACGAGCGAAATGCCGCGGCTCAGCCAGTACACCGGATGAGCGAGGTTTTTATCCATCGCACCAGGGATTGTCACCATGAGTAAGTTATCGATAATCGTCATAGTAAGGATAGACACCGTGTCTGCCGCGAACACTGTTTTCAGCGCTTGCCAGAACGGGACGCGCGCTCGTAGTAGTGGCCAGGTTGAAACAGAATAACCCGATATGAACGATAGTGTTGCCGCCAGTATAACGGTTTGGTGCGGCTGCCAGCCGAGGTGTGTCCCGATGGTAACACCGATCATCTCGCCAATCGCACAGCCAATCAGGCAGTGTAATGTTGCGCTTGCTGCCATCCGTTTGATAGCCTGGTGGTTTTCGGCGAGGTCTATGTGGGTGCTGTGATCGTTCATTTTTCACTCCTATTTTTACCCAGTTCATAAGCAACAAGCAGTTCTTCGATGGCTTTGTCGGCCTCGCCGTGTTCAAACATGTGCGCAACATGCGTTCGTAAATGGTTCTCAAGTATAAGTTTATTGAGCGAATTAATTGACTTCTGAATGGCCAGCGTCTGGGTGATGATGTCCATACAGTATTCGTCATTTTCTATCTGTTTTTGTACACCTCTCATCTGGCCTTCGATGATCTTGGCGCGGTGCAATGCTCGTTTCTTTATGTCAGGTATCATATATACATGATACCCCCAGGGGGTATTCATTGCAACTAAAAAAGTTATGTTTTATGTGGTGCTACATATATCAATATGCTGAATTATCTTTAAACTCCAGTAAGATCGCTATATCGGCTGCTCCCTACTAGGGCCTAGGCGTATATACTGGTACGTACGATGTTTAATCACTACGCAAAAATAAAACAAATTTTGAGCGAGCAAGACCCCGGCTGGTATATCATACTCATACACGAACCGACGACGGCAAAAAACTTTCATGGCGAGACGGTCGCCTTCCCGCATTATTACCGCATATATAACAACCACGGCGAGCCTATAAAATATTGCAAATTTCAGCAAGTCGAGCGCCTAGCAGGAGCCCTTCATATATCGGTTGAAAGTCTGCCGATCGTAGATGGTCAATCTAGCCTTGCGGAATGAGTGCTTACAAAGGTATACGGAGTGAAAAAACGGAACCTTTTTCTGATGTACTGTCTAGTTTTAGATCATAACCCTGCCGTTCGGCGACAGATTTGGCGATAGCGAGGCCGAGGCCGTGACCAGACGTATCGCTTCGAGTGCGAGCGGCGTCGGCTCGGTAAAATCGTTCAAATATTTTAGACTGATCTTCTGGCTGTATGCCGATTCCCTGGTCGCTTACCTGCAAAGTAACGTGCCCCGCACTATGCTGCGACGAAACCGTCACAACAGACTTTTCTGGTGAATATTTGACGGCATTATCGAGCAAAATGGTCATAATTTGCTGGACCGCTAGACGATGCGTGTCGATTTCTATATGTTCTACCGTGTCCTGAACCGTAACGTTTTTTCGTTCTGCGACCGGTGCTATTTGAGCTATTGTTTCTCGAACAGTTTCATCGATCCATACTTTGGTTTTAACTTCATTTTTTTCAGCCTTTGCGAGTCCAAGCAGTGCCTCACTAAGGCCACGTAACTTTTCTATCTCAGCGACATTTTTGGCCAGAACATCACGCGCTTTTTCGTCATCGATGTGCTTTTTTCGCAGTGCAACTTCGTTGGTCGTGAGGAGCGCTGTAAGTGGTGTGCGTAGCTCGTGGCTGGCATCACTGACGAACTGCGCCTGTGCCTCCATGGCACTTTCGATCGGCCCGAGTGTTCGACGAGCTAGATAGTAGCTGCACGCCGATCCAGCCGCAAGTACCATGACATTCAGAGACCCGAGTGATACGAGAATTGCTGAACGCGTCTCGGCATCGCGCGCATCGAACTGTGCTTGGAGGTCTGCCGGAGTTTCTTGCTGCGTACTACCGTCCTTGGGGTGCGGCAACGGACGCCCGAGCTGCGATACGGTGATGAAATATATGAGACTACTAAATATCAGCGACATGGTCATGATGACTGCGAGGTAGCTGAGCGTCATACGCCAGGTTTGGTTGAGTGGTTTTTTCATGATTTATCCTCTATCTTATATCCAAATCCCGACACAGTATGGATAAGTGCTCGGTCAAACGGCTTGTCGACTTTGCGGCGCAGAAACATGACGAACTGCTCAACCGTGTTTGGCAATATATCGGCATCAAAATCCCACACATGGTTAGTGATGGCGGTTTTTGACTGCACCACACCAGCATGACGCATGAGGTATTCGAGCACGGCGTATTCTTTGGTGGTCAGTGAAATTTCTTGGCCTGCTCGCTCCACTCGTTTTGTAGCCGGGTCAAGCGTCAGATCACCGACCTTTAGGATCTCGCTGGTTTTTTCATTTGGCCGACGCAGTAACGCTCGAATGCGCGCAAGCAACACCTCGAAACTAAACGGCTTCGGCAGATAGTCATCAGCCCCTGTGTCTAACCCCTCAACCACATCTCGTTCTTCCCCTTTGGCGGTTAACATAAGTATCGGTGTATGGTTGCCTTCTGATCGGAGTTTAGCGCACACTTCGTAGCCATTCATTTCAGGCATCATGACATCTAAAATTATTAGGTCATATTCGTCGGCACTTGCACTTCGGTAGCCTTCATCGCCATCGTAAGCTACGTCAACCGCATAGGCCTCATCCTCGAGCCCTTCTTTTAGTGCGGCAATAATCGCTCGGTCGTCTTCGACAATAAGTAGTTTCATATGTTCCAAGTATAGTCTATCTTTAGGTAAATGTTGTCTTGTGCGCCTGGCAAAAGTTTTTGCAGAGCGTCTTTTCCCTGCTTTGATACGCGCATCCAAAGTCCGTCAAAGTCATTGCGCATGTCGATTAATCCTTTTTCCTCGAGGTCGAGCGCTGTGTTGATGGTCGTCTGTCTCGTCAGCCCAAGTTCGGATGACACAGACCGTATGTCATCGGTACCAACTACTAGAACTTGCTGGAGTACAAGTGCTTCGTTTGGACTTAAGTCGGATTTTTCGTCGACTCTATTGCTGTATGACATGTTGCTTCCTTTGTTACGGTGTTGGTCTAATCGTACCTGCCGCGTCCTGTAAAAATGCTGTAAGTAGTTGGATTATCTGGTATGTAATTTGGTTTGTGTGACGTTACACAGCGGCTGAGGTTGCTTCGGGCCAGAGGTAACGCATGAGCTTTCGCCCTTTGCTCGTCGCACGTATCCACACACCGTCGAAACTATTTTCTGCCGCGATCAAGCCCTTTTCGCGCAGCGTGGTGAGTAATTGCATGATACGGCTGCGTGACATCCCGAGCATATAGGCGAGGGCCGTCGCGTTGTCTTCACCGTCCTCATAGACTTGCTGTAAGACAATTGCTTCGTTTGGGGTGATTGTGTTGTTTTGCATGAGTACTGCTCCTTGGTTCAATCTGATAGTAGTTTCAATTCTACACACCGATTCTGTAAAAACTCTGTAATACCGCTCGTCCTTTACTGAATTTTGCTCAGAATCTCGGCCGACTCAAAAAACGGCCGAATAACTTGGGTAAAATAGTTCTATTTTCAATACTTAGACGTTACCTTGAGCTGTTCAGAGTACAGAGTCGATGATAACGCCGCGGTTTCCGAAGCTTTTTCGGAAAGTTTCTAAAGGGATAAAGGCACGTTGTTGCATGCTAGGGCTCTTCCCGGAGGGGTTATGTATGTAATACCCTGTAACCGCCCCGTCCACTTTTTTGAAACCTATCACTAGGACGAGGTGGCCACTTTTTACTTGGTTTGTTACGACGGTGTCGCCGCGGATTATCTCTGGGTTAACCGATGCAATAAACAAACGTCCGCTGTAGAGCGCGCACGCTAACTGCTGTTCAGCTATGTAGGGCGTGACACTGGCCTTGACGCCGTTTTCACCGAGTAGCATCGTAAGCGGCTTATAAAACCACCCACGGTCATGCGTAGTATCGTAGCCCCCGAGTTCTACACCACGTTTGGTCAGACGCGCCACCGTCTCATCGACCGCGAAATGGCTGAGTATCATTTTTATGCAACATATAGCACATTGACGCTCGGCCCAATAGGCCGATTCTTCTCTGGTTGCAAACCAAAAATACTCCAGTTTGGGTCATTTTTGGCGCTAATTTTCTTTTCCAAGATGTCTTTGACGAGGTTTGGGCTGGCAAACTGGCACTGATACTCGACAGGCGTAACTATGTATTCACCGTCTTTAACTTTCCGTAGCCGCACCGAGTCATATATGGCGCCCGGTACATTCTACAAAACCCGTATGTATGTCATTGGCATGATGTTACTACAAGTATACGCTAGTGAGGTTTGTGATTGCTGCTTTTTGATCAGGGCGGTTACTTCTTTTAAAATTCGGTCATTTTCTTTGGAAATATGAGCGAGTGTGCGTGCAGTGCGCTCATCCGACAGCGTACTCTCCAGGTTACCATTGCTTATGATAGTAGCCTATTCCAGAAAAAACATAGTAACAAGTTTTCCCTGGATGATTACGTTTCGTTTGCTTTAGTGAGAACGCTCTGAGAAAATTTAGTTGTAATACTTGCACTAACTCGCCCCATACTATATATTAAACATAAGTAGGATATTTAGCATAAACAAAGATGATAAATGATGAATATATTTAAGAAATTTGGTCTTTTCTCGCTCATATTGATTATTGCCTGCAGTGCAGTTATTCTCAAATCGAATAAAAGCTTGGCACTGGATACTCACGGCCTGACGATGCGCTCGAGTGCTGGTGTGGTGTTTAACGATACCTATACTCGTCAATTTCTGAATTATACGTACCTTATCGCTTCACCGCAGCAGGATTTTACCTTGCAGCGCAACGGCAGTGGCACTCACCTCGACCTCGATAGCCTGACCATAACCTGTAACGGTGTTCTTACTCCTGCGACCTACATTAACCAAAGAAACAACGAAAACCTGACAGCAAAACTCCAGGCCACCGACTACTATACCTACACGATGTACCTCGACGATACTGTCCAGATCAACACCACAGCCTGTGCTGGTACTCAACAAGTCCACCTCAACGTTCACGAGCACGACGACGTTGGAAGCGCGTCCATGATCAGTCCGTACACTCAGTCATCAATCGCCTATGTCAATAACAGTAACCCTGTCATCGACATGACGGCCGATGGCAATATTAGCACCGTTGACGGTACAACTCCGCTGTTTAGTGAGTTCTGGACTCCAACCAGCGGTCACCCATCTGGGACTACCTATATATACATTAGCGACGACGCCAACAACTACTACATCACTGCTGATGTAACCACCGATAACACTGATGAGTTGCGGGGCGAGGACTTCTGGAGGGTGACGACTCGAGCGGGTGAAACATTCCTTATCGACGACTTTCATGACCAGTATGGTGTGTGTGGCTTCTCGACAACCTCAAAGGTTAGCTACCCGCATGCTACCTGTGAGATGAAGATCCCGAAAGCTGCAATATCTTCAGGTATGCTTGACTTTACGATGCGGTATCTTGGGACGGTGAGTGGAACTGTGAACCGTCAAGATATGCCTCAAATTATAGCTAAGTCAGACAATACTACAGACAGCATGGTTATGCCGGGCCAGACGGTCACCTATACGATACTTGTCGACAGCGGGTCAAGCCCCACCCCGGGGTTCATCACAAGTATAGACAGTACCTTCACCGATACACTTGACCCGTCGCTTATAAATCCGACAAATCTGACATATAGTGCTGGCTGTCAGCCGAGCAATCCTTCGACGTCCGGGTTCACTGGTTCGACCCTGACGATTTATGGCATCGACATATTTGAGGCCGCCTCCTGTATCATCACCTATGACGCAACGGTTGGTCCAACCGTCCTTGCTGGCACAAAGATCGACAACACCGTCACGGCTCAATACGGCGACAGTACCCTCACCGCCTCCTCTCCCACCCTCACCGTCGGCATAGTCCACGTCTTCGACCCACCAAGCGCCTTCAAAACCGTTGATGCCAGTAATTTACCCGTTATGACCTGGAAAATGGTCTGGATTAACGATGGCAATGCGTCAGCCCTGAATACCCAGGTCCTTGACCCAATCCCCACAGGTACCACGTACCAAGCTGGTTCCCTCGTCTGTACCCCAACTGGTGCTTCTGTCACTACAGCCTGCGTCTACGACGCCGCTGAGAACCGAGTCCGTTGGGAAGGAAACATTGCCCCTGCCCCAGGAGGCACCGACGAAGCAAACTCAAACAACGAAGTGGTCATTACATTCTCAACTACTGTTCCAGACACCCTTAATTCAGTTACTAATCAGGCCAAAGCCTACTACGACGAAAACGGCAATGGTACCTTTGCTGATGATAAAACTGCTGGCCAGACAGCTATCCTCTCGGACAACCCAACCTCATCTGTCCTGGGTGATGCAACTGCTTGGCAACGATCATCCGCTAACCTAGAGAATACAGGCCAAAACACGCAGCTACTTGCCTTCCTCAGTCTCACCATACTCTCCCTCAGTGTATTCCTTTCGTCTCGGTCTGTGCGGTGGTATAGGGTGCGCCGAACATAGCAAGAAAGCGATCAGGGGTTTTGACTCCGCGCCAAGTATTATTTCGGATGTTTTAGTTCTCTAGCCAAGGCCTGCGCCTCGACGCCTATGCGCTTCACGACTACGTCATTCCCGGTATCGACTGCCTCCCAATAGCGGATTTTGAGTGCGACATATTTTTGCTGCAGCGCAAGACGAGTCGATTCTATCTCGAGACGGGACGCGAGATGACGTAGAAGTGTGATTTCATCTTCTAACCCAGCCTTAACGCGAGAAATATTGCTGATATATGCACGGATATCGTCTATAGAGAACCCTATGGTGCCGAGGCATGCAAGGACATCGATTTTATCAACATCAGCCTGTGTATAGATGCGCTGCTTGCTACTCTTGTTGCGTTCAACCGGCTGGATGAGTCCGATACTCTCATAGTAACGCAAGGTACTTTCAGGTAGCCCTGTCAGCCGTGCGACATCACGAATTGCGTAGTGGTTGGTGTCTCTCATACTTACCCTAGTGTACGCGCATACAGATATTTCAAAAAGTTTGGGTCGTTGTGGTCGACGGTTTTGAGCCCGGCATCGAGCGTGGCAATCCTTTCCATATCATCGCTCGTTAGCTCAAAGTCGAACACGTCAAAGTTTTCGGCCATACGCTCTGGCTTAACCGATTTTGGTATGGCGACGACACCGCGCTGGATGTTCCAGCGGAGTATCACCTGGCCAACGGTTTTGCCGTGTTCGGCCGCGATAGCCGTTAGGACATCGTTGGTAAAAATGTCATGTCGACCTTCGGCAAACGGTGCCCAGCCCTCGTGCACGATGCCGAGCTCAGCTAGAAACACATGCACATCAGTCTGTTGGTAAAACGGGTGCGTTTCAATCTGGTTTACCATGGGTTTCACCTGCGCATTAAAATGCAAATCATACGCCTGCACCGAGTTAAAATTCGATACGCCGATGGCTTTTAGTTTGCCTTCATCGTACATTGCTTCGAGCCCGCGCCAGGCACCAAACACATCGCCGTATGGCTGGTGAATAAGGTATAGGTCTAGGTAATCCAGCCCAAGTTTTTCGAGTGAGAGCTGTACGGCGGCCTTCGCCTTTTCCTCACCCGCATCAGCAATCCATAGTTTGCTCGTAATAAACAGCTCCTCGCGTAGTACGCCGCTTTTTGCGATCGCCCGGCCTACCGCCGCTTCGTTGCCATACGACGTCGCCGTATCGATCAGCCGATAGCCAGCTTTGATCGCTTCGAGCACGCTCGTTTCAGTTTCATCATCGCTCATCTGGAACACGCCGAACCCTAAAACCGGCATGTCGTTACCGTTATTCAGTTTCACGGTTGGAACATTTGTCATATATCCTCCTTATTTACTACTCTAGTCCCAGTGTAGGAACCTAAAGTGCTTTAAGTCAAGAAAATACTTTTCGTAGAATACGGGCTATAACTACACGACTTTGAGCACTTTTAGGAGTGCGTCGACTGATTCATCGAGTTGGAATGCTTGCTTTGCGACAGGGTATGCTTTATTTACGAAAACCACGGTACCCTGCAAAGTACCAATGCCCTGCTCGTTATCTAGCGCGACAAACGGTATATCTTTAAAATCTTGACGGCCATCTTTGTTTCCGTGGCCGATGGTGACCACTTGGGCCGCAATCCCTCGGCGCATCAGCTCGCGCACATGCCCTGTGGTGTACGTCTCGGAACCGCCAGTGCCGCCAAGCATCGGCTCGCCAGGTGGCCATACAAATGAAATCATAGGAATATCCTTTATTTCTTTAAAGTTAAAGCCAAAGGATAGTAAGAGAGATTAGTGCTAGAAAATATGTATCTTAGAACAGTTCAGCTATTCTAATTATACGAAAGTTTTTGTTATTTGTCAAGTTTTGCGATGATTTTAGTGTTTGAAATGGTGTATCAGAAAAAGATATGGGCCAGAAAATCAGGGGCATAATAGGCCGTATAACATCGATGATGTTTCCGCCAAAACTCTGTAAAGGGTATACTATTCTATGTGAAGAAACCACTTATTGTCTTTGGAGTTATACTTGTTATATTAGCGTCACTGGGGCTGTTTGCTACCAAAC
>CAZLLY010000001.1:22232-36926 GCA_964560755.1 uncultured Candidatus Saccharibacteria bacterium
TTAGATAGGCAAAAAACGACAACGCAAACTACCACGAAGGCTGTTGATGTAACTGGCAGTACGGCAGCCGACCAGATTGCTGCACCTGGGCTGGTCATCGGTCAGGCCGATGCGCCTATCAGTATCATCGAGTACAGCGACTATAAATGCCCGAAATGTAACGATTTTCATCAGAAAGCGTACAAAAGCATACGAAAAGAGTGGGTGGACACTGGTAAAGCCAAGATTGTCTTTAGGCCATTCCCGGTTTTTGGTGAGGATTCTGGACTAGCGCTCTATGCATCGTACTGCGCCGCCGACCAAGGTAAGTTTGCCGAGTATCATGACAAAATGTTCGATTATATGTGGAGCAATCACTACCATACAGGAGAATACGACGCTACGACCGAAAAGCTCTTCAGCCCTGCTGTGCTCGGCAAACTTGCCGCTGACGCCGGTTTAGACCAGGATGCATTTACGGCCTGCGCAGGTGGCACTGGCCATGGAGACGCCTATAATGCAGATGTGCTGCTAGCGGCCTCAGATTCGGTCCAGGGCACCCCCACGCTCGTTATCGGCGGCCAAAAGGTGGTAGGCTCGCAACCGTACGGTGTATATAAAGTACTTTTGGAGACGCAGAAGTAATGGCGATCGTCCGTTTGAGGGTAAAACTACGGTTAGCGGTCAATAATACGTTCGCAATACTTCGACGGCCAACGTACGCGTTTTTGGCGATTGTTGCGGCATTGCTGATCGCGGGAGTAGTCATTTGGTCGCTCAATTACCAGCTTGTGGGCTATATATTGTTTGAGGCTCCGTTGTCATTCGTTCAAAAGGTACGTTTTTTTGCATACGGTTACGAATCGCTTTTTACGACCTACAACAGTCTACTTTCTCTGAGTATCCTGCTACTATCAGTGCTTTTTGGCATAAACACGGCCGTACTTACCTATGCACTCCGCACTAAAACCGCCAGTAACCGCGACGCGAGCAAAGGTGGCGCAGCCGCATTACTGGGAATATTGAGCAGCGGTTGTGCAGCTTGTGGGACTTCCCTGCTTACACCGCTACTTGCGACCCTCGGTGCAACGTCGGCCACGTTTGTCCAGGGCGTTGGCGTTGGTTTTAGCCTGCTCGGCAGCCTACTTTTGGCATACTCTATTTATAAGCTTGCCTTGCAAACTCCTGCAGCAAAGCGATAATGTCCTAAAATGTTTGTTCGGGCTGGATGTATCGCTAACCTGTCTACTCACCACTACCCTCAAAGGCTTTCCCGTCCTCTGTTTAGGTATAATTTTCATGTCTCAACATGACGGTTATGCATTACACGAATAATAGGCTAATTTTTCAGCTTATTGCCAGATTACAATCAGAAAGTACTGTTGACATACTGTACAGGAGGTGTATACCTAAGAGTGTAGCTATAATTAAAAGGAGGTTACTATGAACGAACTAAAACGTTTTGCTCGGCAGATGTGGTGGGTGTATGTATTACAGGGTGTAGTAACGTTAGGACTCGGTGTGGTCGCGCTGTTTTGGCCAGGCCTAACACTAGTCACTATGCTCTATGCACTCGCGATATATGCGGTTATCATTGGTGTAACTGACATTATCTTTAGCGTATCGACTCTAAAAGTAAATCGTTCTTGGTGGATTATGGCCCTTGCCGGTGTAGTATTGGTCGGTGTGGCGGCATACTTACTCCGAAACCTCGACGTTGCACTTGCAACATTTGCAGTACTTATCGGTATCGTATTCGTTGTGCGTGGTACGCTCGAAGTTATTGGTGCCGCACTCGGCGACACTGGTGGCGAGCGAGTCTTGACCTTTATCATGGGAGCACTTGCGGTCGTCGTTGGTATTACGACCTGGGTCTACCCAATAAAAGGCAGCCTGTCATTTGTATGGGTTTTGGGCCTATTCGCCGCTATCCGTGGTGCACTTGATATTGCAAACGCAGCGTCACTCTACCGTGATGCACGCGAGGCAGAGACCAGCAAAAAATAGTCCCCCAAAAAACACAGTTTTATCGAAAGGCCACCAAACAATCGGTGGCTTTTCAATTTTGTAGACTGAGTACTATGTAATGCCCTATCAACCCTGCTAGGGGCGGAGCGTACCGGCGAAAACCTGCCATGCTAGTAAAGATTTGGCTACCAGACTGAGGATAATGTAGGCACGTTCGCCGTAGAGGTAATCTTTCCAGGGGCCGACTTTTTTGTATTGCAAAACCATATTAACAGCGAAAGCGTTAAAGAATAGGAATATCGAAACAAATATCCAGTATACGAATGTTGGAGCGGCGCTGCCGTTATGGGCGCCAAGCCACATGTAAAACGCAATCACAACCCACGGCACGATGCCTGCGAGGCAACCTATCCAATAGCTGACCCAGTTTGTACGTTTTGTCGTTTGGTTGTGTAATTCCATCACGAGGCCGAGTAAGTTCATTATGGCAGTTAGTGTAAACATCATCAGTAGGCTCGATGCATCATAAATCCCAACGAGGAGTCCAATCGCAACCATCATGATACTCGCCGATGCAGCGTATTCAAACCACCGCGCCCTGTTGATGCCGAGCTTTAGGTCTGATGTATAGCGGCGGTTATACACAGTTGCGATAATCAAGTGAGCGAGCGCAGAAAGTACAAAAAAGACTGCTATCAGCAGCGGTAGCGACAGATCAAAGAGTTTTGTTGAAACTGGTTGTAACGACTGGGTTGTTTTGTCAAACGCCAGATAACTTCCGCTTATTGGCAGCAAAAATGTTTTACTCAGTAATAGTACTGCTACTGCCTGAGCGGCGTGTAAAAGCGCCATAATAAAGTTGAGGTTTCGGAGCTTGGTTGTGTCTATAGTCTTCATAGTTTTGAGTATATCACGATAATTGGTCGAAGGAATACGGCAAACATTTCAGCCGCATGAAGTAGCCTAGAGCACTCTTTTTAAAGTTTATTCCGTCACTTCGACACCGCGCCAAAACGCTACGTAATTTGTAAAATCTTTCTTCACTTTTTCGACTGAACCATCTTTGGGTGCTGGGTAATACCAGGCAGCGTCATCATTGACATCACCGTTGACATCAACATCGTAGTAGCTGGCCTCGCCCTTCCAAAAACAGGTTGTATGGAGGTTGCTAGGTTTGAAGTAGTCTTTATTGATAGCCTCAGGCGGGAAATACCAGTTCCCCTCTATAAATATCAAATCTTTTTTGTCTGCTTCAGCGATAACTTGGTTGTTCCATACAGCTTTCATAATTGTTCCTCTCGTTACTATCAATGTACTATTTGTTTGTCATGTGTACTATTTTACGCTTACCCTCGTTGTACTGCAGCATTCATTCGCGTTGTGATGAAGACAAAGCATCTCTGCCACCTCAAAAAAACTTTCACCTGAATTCTCATTCAAATTGCAACATCCAAGTACGGCTTGAGTAGCATGGCAGGACTTACGTAGCCATGTCGCTTACGGGGTCAAGTAATTACTAAAATAGCATTAAAACCATGACCGGAGCCCCATTTTTATGAGGATGACGGGTTTTGAAGCTCGCGTTTGTTTACGTTTACTCGAAGCCAGATAGATGCTGATAGCATTGCACTGTACCTATAGTTTGTAGCATACTATTAAATATGCTACCGATAAAATACATAGATAAACAGTGGAAAGTTTTACTCGCAATTATCATAACCGCGGTTTGTATGTTTGTCCCGTTATATTACGGAATAATCATTGATGATCCCATACGCCTACAGACACCTGAGGAAATACGTCTTGTAACAGATGAGGAGGTATACGATAGCTATGATAGCAAAGCAGTAAAAAGTCTTTTGCTTTACAGTAGCGATCCAGATATACAATGCGACATGGTGTACTCAAATGGTAAAATAACCGACCTCCCCAAGGACGACCCGCCCGAAGTCATAGATTACCAAGGTAAATCATTCGTGTATATAGGCGAATTAATAAATTATGCGTATTATCCATTATGCAATTCCGAGGCTCCGTTATTGACGCAACATCGTAGCAATGCCACTAAGAAAATGAACTTTGTAGTTATGGGTATTGTTCTCATTATCATAAGCATGGTGATCGAGTGGATGTATTTCAAGGCAAGTCGAGCGATTAGAAATGGTGTCGATCCGTCCTGCCCCCTATATCTAGTCCCGAAGAACTAGATAATTATGATCATAGTATCGCGCAACTCTCGATAGTCTTCGATAACTTTGACTAGTTCAACAACTAATCATGACTATAAGCCTTACGATGTTGTCTTATCCCCGCCGAAGATCTGTAGCACGAAAAACTAACACAAATGGATGTCAATGCTCAGATTTTTCGGTGATAGTGCGTAGCAATACAAAATGCGAGATTACTCCGAGTAAAAGGACTGGTGACATGGCGTATCTCTCGAAATTTGTGCCGAGTAGCTGCATCAAAAGGCCGATCGACCAAAACACCGTTAGTGCATACAGTGTAATAACTTGCCATTTCACGGAGGCTGGTTTTGTGGCGGCTATTTTTCTGCATAGTAGCGCCAGGCACAATAAAACTATGATACTTATGCCAGACTGCACCGCTTGTACTTGGTAAGATTCAGACTGGCCGCCGCTAACCCAATCGTACGGTATAACTTTTATCAGGACGAGCAGATGTATAGAAATGCTTAGTGAGTAAAAAACATAGATCAACCTCTGGGCCAGGATAGATTTGTTTGACGTCATTGTAAGAGTACTATAGCATCCCGCTAGCGTAAAAACCACGCATGGGAAAAAATTTTATCCCTACCGAAAAAAACTATTCTGACGTCATGTTTTCGTAGCTATTCAAAATACTATTGGGTTATTGGGGTTATGACAATCCCGCCCATATACGCTTCTTCGGCGTGGTATTTCACTCCGTCTATATATACTTCGTGTGTTTGGTCGACTTCGCTCGCCGTGCTGCCGTCTGCATACCGTGCCGCGAACCCGCCACTCATGTCTTGGTTATAGAGGCCAACTGGCTTGCCTGAACTGTCCGTGACTCTGGCTGCGTCTTTCTGGCAGACATAGTTTGGGTATCGGCTATCTTTATTTACTTCGTCTCCGCATACAGGACAGGTTTGAATATCATTCATAAACCCATTGTAGCAGATACATCCGAGGCATTGCTCCACCGCCGAAACAAAAAAAGAGACTTTCATTCTGTTATTTTATCTCTAACTTTGGCTCGTAACGATAGAGAACGTTATAGCCTTAATCGAGCAAGATTTGGACAAGGCATAAGGTAGTAGCTAATCATTAATTTCAAAGCTTGTTACAACGGGATAGTGATCTGTAAGCACACCTTCTATTGCCGAGCTTGTATCTAAACTCAGACCCCTAAACACTACATGGTCAAGTTTTCTGCCCTTCGGGGTAGTGGGCAGATTCTGGATGACCTCATCCATATTTTGCATAAGAGTAGGCAACATCTCATTTAGGCTTGCAACATTGAGGTTAAAATCGCCTTGGACTAACAGTGTAGGACTTTCGCTTTTTAGTTTGTCTTGGACGTCATTTAATACGACCTTGGCATTGCTCGAATGCGGATCAACATTAAAACGTCTAAAAGGGATGAGGTGTAAGGTTTTAATTTCTACCAAAACTCCATTCACATCTACTCGACACCCCGTCACGCCTTTATCATGGCTTTTTGCCTTGCTGCCGTCTTCCCATATCGCTTCGAAGTGAGGGTTAAAGAAAAATTCAAAAGAGTGGTTTGTTATAGGGAACCGAGAGATTATTGCCTGCCCTAATCTCTGACCATATTCTATGTGTGAATCGGCGTAAAAATCGCTAATTACATATTTAAGACCTAATGCCTCTGCGATAATCTCTGCCTGATTTGTAACATTGTCAGCGTGAACTTCCTGTAATGTGATTATATCTGGCTTAAGTTGCCGTAACAGCTTGATTATCTCGAGGAGGCCGTCGTTATTGTACGAAGCAAGTAGGTCAACGGTGCTGTCTTTAGCTCGCACTTTACCGCCGCCAATATTCCACTGAACTGTCGTTAACTGCATATCGAAAGTATAACAGAGATAAATAAGTTGATTGTTTTAGTTCTGTTTAGCCTATATAAAAAAGCCAGAACGATATCTACCGTTCTGACTTAGCCTATTCGATATCGTCGCTCACTACTGGAAGAGTCGTAGAATAACCTTAGCTACGCCACGAAATATACCCGATCTGTGCTCAGGAACTTCTTTCGGACGGCTGTTTTCAGCCAATGCGCGCGCTACTAACAATGCCCTATCGATCTCCGGGGTGCCGGTCCAATTATCATATTTAGAATCAAGATAACTATCACCTCCCTCAGGCTCTACTATATATGGCTCAACCTGCGCATTTGGGTCGAAGCTAGCCCCTGGCAGCATACTCGACAAGGTATCGTCATTTGACCGATTCGGATCTCCATTTGGGCTACTACCCTGTTCATAATTTGCCATACTCTGATTGTAGCACCTTTTGCGCCCCTTGTCAACACAAGCGTTCCACATTCCACTTCGAATCGCACCATAACCAATAAGGATATTGATGATAATCAATTGCTTGAGAGATTATTTGGCAACGTACTAACTACGTGAAGTTGCGCTGTTGTTTCTTAAACCAGCTTTGCGCAGCACCTCTTGTTGCTCATCATGGGCTCGTTTTAAAGCACCATTTAATACACGAGTTGCAGCTTTCGATGGCTTGGGAGAAGCAATATCACTCAACTCTACTTTTTTAGGCTTAAAAAATGATCGTATTGTTTCCATGTGTGCTCCTATATTATCATATCTTTCAATTGTTCTTCTGTAAGAAATTCGGGTATTTCTGCAAATAAATCTGTAACGTTTTCAACCCTACGACCAATTCGGTTATCACTATCCTTTATTACAAGACTAATTGTAACATCTTTATACTTATCACACAAGTCCTGTAGATTATCCTTGAGTTTTATATATGCTTCTATAAAACCTTCTCGAGTCATAGCTCTGTGTTCGATTAATTCCCGCGCCTGCGTGAACTGCCATGCATTTTTGGATCTTGGAAAATGTAGTATATTTTTACAGTATAGCCACAGTCAAGAGCACGATTGAGATTTTCAAGCGCCCTTTTTTGAGAGAAAGTTCCATCAAAAACAAAATCAATTTTATTTTTTAAAACTAAATCATAAATTTTCGCTAATATTGTTGATGCACCTCCCCTAAACTTATCGGCTATTTGAGGTCGATAGCCTTTGATCAAGCAAGCTATCTCATCCATGTCTATTCTAAGTGGTTTGTTTGCGATGTCTTTTAACAGCTCGACCGTAAACTCAGTCTTTCCAGCTCCGGGTAAGCCTGCTGTGAAAATAGCTGCAGGGTTATCACTAGAGACAAAATCAGTCTTTCGAATAAATTCACGCGCTATTTGCTTCTTATTTTTATTTGCCCATTCAGCATAGTCCATACAAAAATGATAGCAGGTATTTATGTGAAAAAGCGGAACAAAGTCGCGAAAGTAAATACACCTACAATCGCTGAAGAGTATGTTGCAATCTTTCTGCTAATCGGATATAATTGGATATATATGAAATATCCAATTAGTAAGCGATTTGATGAGCGGCTAGATAGTCTGCCTGTTTCAATAATAAATCTAATAAGTCAGATTGATCAGCTAAAAGGCCAGTGGGTAGGTGGCGCACAGTTAAGTCCCCAGCTGCTAGGTCGGCTGAAACGCTCCGTACTTATTACCTCCACGGGCGCCTCAACGCGCATCGAGGGTTCTAAGCTTACTGATGATGAGATTGAAAAATTTATACGAGGCCTATCGACACGAAAACTGGTTGATCGTGATTCTCAGGAGGTCAAAGGATACTACGAACTTTTACAAGTGATCTTTGATGAATATCAAAACGTAACATTCTCTGAGAATACCATGCTAGAGCTACACGCTCGACTACTTAAGTACTCAGACAAAGACGTTCGCCATCGTGGGGACTATAAGAAGCTGGAAAATAATGTTCAAATACGCGATGAAACAGGAAGAGTCATAAGTGTATTGTTTGAGACTGCCCCGGCCTATCTAGCGCCAAAGCAAACCCAGGAGCTTATTGCGTGGGTTCAAACTGCGTCTGAGAAACGTACCTATCACCCATTACTCATTACGGCTAATTTTATTGTAGAATTTCTAAAGATTCACCCGTTTCTAGATGGTAACGGGCGACTTTCATGTGCGCTGACGAACCTACTCTTGCTGCAAGCCGGCTTTGCATATATGCCATACGTATCGCTTGAGAAACTGATTGAGGATAATAAAACTGACTATTACGTTGCTCTAAGGGCTAGCCAAACAACCTTCGAGTCGCCCAGTGAGACGGTTGAACCTTGGGTGACATTCTTCCTAAATGTGTGTATGCAACAGGCTGAACAAGCCATCAGCCTACTGTCCGGCGAAAATTTGGAACGCACTCTGTCGCCCAATCAACTATTAGTGTGGCAGTATGTTCAGTCTGTTGATGAGGCGACAATTAGAGGTGCCGCAGAGTCCACGGGTGTAGTCAGGCCAACTGTCAGACAGGCTTTCGAACGTTTGCTCGAATTAAAACTAATTGAACGATTTGGTCTGGGCCGAAGCACACGTTACAGAAAGCTGTAAATAACTATGCAGCCAAAAGATAAGATTGTGCTTCATCGCTCACTGTTTCGGGGCCGTGCCGATCTATTCGCAAAACGTAGTATAACTGGACAGTATTTCCCCGAATGCTCCCTTGACTAGGACGAGTCTCTCGAGAAACAGGTAATGGAACCTGGCCATTACCTGCACTGCTCGGTTTGTATCGCAGCGATAGGGAATGTTAAAACTGCTATCAAATGGAGCTTAGAGTTGGCCACGCCTTCTCAATAGTAGTAACGAACCTAGCGCGTTAAACGGAATCCATAGCGCTGCAGAACGTGTCCATTTTTGGTCAGATGTTACGTCGAATTCTTCAGGTAATCCTTCCGGGACTATAGAGTGAATGCCTAGCTTTGCGGCTTGTTTTACTGCTCTTCTAATATGGTATGCTTGAGCGATCATAATTGGGCAATGTAAGTCGTGTTCTTCCATATATTGATGTGCTTCGACCAATATCCCCCAGGTACCTACGCCTTGTGCTCTGATATTAGTGACGGCACCTTCAACGATATGTGCCATAAAGTTTTCAACTCCAGGTAGGGCGTTAACCAATGTCCGATCAGCAATCATGGGGCGTCCCTCTGCATAGGTCTGCATTTGCGTGGCAAGTTGAGCATTCACGCTTGACTCGTCAATGCTAGTACCAAACGAATGACCAACTACGCAATCAGCTTCGGGGAATTTCATAAAACAAAAATACCATGAAAGTGGTATATAGCCAAAATTGGCTCACGACAATACAGGAAGTGATGACAATGATGAAGCGAGATTCGGCAATGAACTAGTTATACAGCAGCACTTTACGGTCGTCGACCGCTACGAGCTGAGTTTGTTCATCTCGGCCTTGTATCATTCAGGTAACTCGGCAATACCATAGTATGGATGATGACTCCCAGATACGTATTCTGATAAGGGATCACCCTTGCCATAATGCCAAATTTCTTGAGGATTAACATATAAGCCGGCAATCTTTGTCATTGCATGGTAAAGTACTCGGCGACCCATTACTACCTCACTGTTTTCGGGCTGTACGCTCACTTGCTCCTTGGTGTTAACTATATCGCTTACCCCGCTAATGAGATGGTAGCCTTCATGGAAGTCTGGGTACGCCGTGCCTTTTACTGCTCCACCCATATGACCTCGGTCAAATGGCTCACCTGTTTCGAGATTAATAAGTGCTACATCAATGGCGCCACCGGTCAGATGAGGAGTGGGAGTAAGATCTGCGTTTGGTTTTGCGCAGTAATTGGGCACTTCTTTTGCGATTTCTTCATCTGACATTTCAGGATTCACGCTCTTAATCACCATTGGCCATGCTACTTCGAAGGCAAAGGCCTGGACTTGGTAAGGGCGTAGTGCATCATCAATCCGTAGATATGCGGGGCTACCAAGCACCTCACGTACCTCGGGATCAGACCTCAAGAACTTCTCTGCAGCAACCAAGCGTTTCATGACATCAAGCCGTACGAGTGGTGCATTTGGCACCCCAGGCAAGATTTCGCCTGTCATGGCATTTGGTTTGGAGTAGTAGCTTCTTGCGTCTGTAAAACCAAACTCTGCTTCTCTCGGATCAACAAGCGGATCAGTATACAAAGGGTGGCTAGTGTCTATTTCGTAACGAGTGTCATAACCAGCTTTATTGGCTCGAAGAGCAGTAAAATTAGGGATACGATTCATAAAACAAAAATACCATAAAATATGATATTTGTAAAGGCTATCTCCGTACTAACTCACCAATTTTCAACATAAATAGCAGGCGTTCTACACTGTAACTATGTAACTATTTTAGCTAAGAAGGTTCTGATTATAAAATTAGAAAGCGCTACTGACACAAAACAGAATATTAAAACAACAGCGCTATCAATGAGTAATGGTTTTTCGTATTTTCTGAATCGTTTGATTAGTACTAAAAGCGCGGTCGCGATGCTTGCGATAATCACCCATCGTAATACGATCATTGATTGTGAGTTTACTATTTGAGATATATCGTTATTAATGGCTTTAGAATCTCTGAACTCGGTATTTTCTAAACTCTGCACAAGGGCGAAATTAGACGCAATTACGATCATCATAATCCAATGTAGGATCGTTGACCCGACAGCGAAGCAAAGAGTCACGCGATGTGCTATGCGACCAGAGTAATAAACAGCTGAAGAAATATTCATATAACTATCATATCAGTTGAAGGATGATTCTTTATAAAACCCAAGCACTGACGGTTGAAGGCAAACTCTCGCGTCCCCTTACCTTCTCCATAAAACCAGCAAATACCCAATTATCCCATAAAAAGTTTTGATTCTACTATGGGGATGCAAAAAGTCAGAACTGCATTAACAATTCTGACTTTGTATAGTCCATCAGAGCTTTACTGAGCTAATAGATGGGGACGGTCTTGTCATTTTTATGTAATGTTTGCATATTTTATAACTGAGTGTTATAATAATATTGTTATACAATAAATTAATTTCGAGGTTTAACGAGAATGAAAATTACTAGCTTCGCTCCTTATGGTACAGGATTGTGTCCAAATCAAAATAGGGAATATATTGGCATGCTTGATCTAACAGATGCTACTACGATGTTTGGCAAAAATAACATGAAAACAACTAGAGGTGTTTCGCTAAAGCATATGGACCTTGGCCTATTGAGTTTTATAGCCACAGGCCCCCTTTTACCAGGCATAGACAAGAGTGTCGAATTGAGCGAACAGTTTAAAACTGCCGTAATTACGGGAAGCGCATCGGCGCACGGTAGACGCCGACGAGAGTCTATGAGTCTTTCCATGTACGTTGGTGGATTGGAAAAAGGACCACTCGCTGATAGTGCAAGATTTATTGCTGGTGTAGCAATGCAAGTTGCAAATGGTAATACTAGCGCAAGTGTAAAATTCGCATACGATGGTTCATTGGTAGTGCCGAATGGTGTGGATCGCGTTCCTGTAGAGCAGGATCGTATGTATATTTCACCAGACTCGAATAGGAGGACGATTACAATCGGTGATCCGTATATGCCACACCCAGACGCTGATAAGTACCCCACACTATATGGTAAAACGCCACAAGAACAACTGTTTGGTAATCGTGCGGTAATTAGTGCGAATCAAGGTGATTTGAGGGCATCATATCATGGAGTATTTTTCACACTTGGACAAATCCATACTGGCGATACCGGCTCGACAGGATCGAGCACAGACCTGCAGGCTATGTATACGGAGGCTATAGGGGTACCAACTGAGCTATTTAATGAAGTATTAGCTATGGGTGGCCAGATAGAATCGCCGACTAAAGCAGCCCGAGCTATACTGAACTTGCTTTAATAGCCATACTGGCGCAAGGATATGCTTAATATGTTTCTCCAGAATCCCTTTAGCGCAATTGATTTCACTGCACTTTGCCGCGCCATGGGCAGTAGCCAAAAGAAAACCCCCACTTTCGTGAGGGTCATCTTTTGGCTCACAACGATAGAGGAAGTTATAACCATTATTAAAAAACATGATCAGCACATTATCCCGAAGGCTGTTTAATCAGTCTCAAGAATAGAAGCTAACATCTCTTGCGAATAAGGATCGAGTGATTCTATGGTTATCGCACCTGGCATAGTATATCCGTGTCCTGCACCGTAGGCAGATTGTGTTAGGCCGATACCATTATTGTGCCTACTGTCTAGGGCATAAACTATAGAAGGTCCACGTAAGCCAATATCTGGTATGCCACTTATTCTTGCGAGTTCAATCGCATGATCGTCGGTAAATTGCAGACGTCTAAGGGTTTCGGATGTTATAAGCTCACTGGCAACATTTCTGGCATATCCATGGAAATCTGCAAAATGCATCACATCAAAATAGCCAGGCCCTAATAATTTTGAGCCCGTACTGAAATTGAGGGCAATACGTCCAAGGTGGGCACCCCTCCAGAATTTGAATCTATTTCTTTCCTCTGGAGGTACTAGATCAATTACTTGACCTTCGAGTGCTGCAATTGCTTCAAAGTCAACCGACATATGGTATATGATACCATACTTAGATACAATTGTCAATTATTGGCTCCGGCTGCTGGGCTCGAACCAGCGACATCCTCGTTAACAGCGAGGCGCTCTACCACTGAGCTAAGCCGGAACAACGAACTTGAGGCAAACCAAAAGGTTTTCCCCAACGCGCCTCGCAAATGAAACACTTGCTCGGGCTGCTCTTTTCCAAAATGGAAAAAGAGGTTCGAAGATATTTAGATATAAAGTGCTTACTTCCCCAGGAGGAAATACAGAGTCTATTCTACCGAGTTACGCTTGATCTGTAAAGAGTTTTTGGCGTTATGCCGCGATGATTGTTGACTTGGCGATAATAAGAGGTGTTTGGTCCACGTCACCTGGGCGGTACCGCCTTGGTTCGGGGAATGTAAACCCGGGGTGTGTATTACCGAAAATCTTTGGCTGTGGTACTGCATCTTCGGTTTCGCGTGCGTAAATGACGGCATCGGTAACTGGGGCTTGATCAGGGTTTACTGCGGCATTTACTGCCGCACGAGCAGCATCAATAGGGCTTACCCTAGGCGTGACAACAAATCCTGGGTTAATCTCTCTCGTCTTCGACCAATCTGTTCCCGTACTCATATAACAGCATTGTATCACTTCATAAGCAGTATGTCAAGGACATTTTGTGAGAAAAATCACAACTTTGTGGCCCTCTAAGGTGTTAGCACTGACCTGCGGGCTTATTTCTTACGGCTATACACGGGGGCGTTTGGCGACTGTGCGAGGCGTATTTTGTGTTTGGTGAAGGCGGTCAGGAGCCTGCGGCGTAGTTCCCCGCTGACACCCCACTGCTCAGACGGCTGAGTTTTACCCGAGACGATGACTTCCATTCCGAGCTCGGTAAAAGCGCCGACATTGACAAATTTTGGCGGCTCAAGGATCTTTTCGCTCCATTTTTTGTCCTCAGCCAGCTTTTCGCCGACTTCGTTGATGACTTGGGCTACGGTGTCGACATTGCTATCTGGCGCAACTGCCAAAGTGAAATGTACGCGTGAAAAACCCATGGTTTTGTTGATAACATGGGTAATGTTGCCGTTTGGCATGTAGTGGACGTTGCCGTCGACGTCGCGTACGACAGTAGAACGGATGCCGAGTTTTTCGACCGTACCGGCCGCGCTATCAATATCGACGACGTCACCAACTCGGTACTGGTTTTCGCTGATGATGAATATGCCCGTCAAGAAATCTTTTATGAGTGACTGCGCGCCAAACCCGATGGCAACTCCGATGATGCCGGCGCTTGCAAAAAGTGGCGCGTAGTTGATGTTCGGGAAAAGCTGCTGAGTTACCATCATGATGCCGATGAGCGTGATAATCGTACGGCTGAGTGTACCGAGTAGACTACTGATGGTTTTGCGTCGTTTTTTGACATCGTCATCGGTCATAGCGTTAAAGCGGTTTTTACGGATGACGCGGTCAATAAAACGGTTAATGGCTATGATCGCAAAGTGATAGGCAAACCAGCTTATGAGGATGATGGCTAAAATGGTGATACCACGGGTTTGGAGCCAGTCGACGAGCATCTGGCCGTCAAAGAGGTCGAAAAATGATGAAAGTTGCATATGTTTATTGTAGCATTCCTGCGTAGTAATAACAGAGTTAAATGTCCCGAACAGAGCCAAAAGGAACATGGCTGATGAACAATATAACGACTTTGGTAGCGGAGCCGCTAAAAAACTCTAACAACAATGGGACGTGTTTTGGCCAGTACGACAAAACGGGGCTGTTTATATACGCGATACAGCTAGATAGAGTCGACTACTAATCTTCAACGCGCTGTCGCAGAACACCGCCCACGAGTCGAAGCTGCAGCTGTGTTTCACCGTCCGGACATTTGAAAGTTGTCTCGCTGTTTGTCCCTGTAAAACCTACACCATTACCCTCAAAACTACAGCCAGCATTTGGGACGACCGCGAGTATCGTAAAAGAGGTGGAGCTATATTTGACGCTGACAGTTCCCGCACTAGTGGCGATAGTTTTTTCGGCATACTGTATGGCAGGGGTCGTGGGTGCAGCTACGGTCTGCCCC
>CAZLLY010000001.1:36936-46713 GCA_964560755.1 uncultured Candidatus Saccharibacteria bacterium
ATTTGAAACAGTGGTACGTGTCGGAGAAGTATTTGTATAGGTTGGCGTTGGGGCAACAGAAGGAGCCTGGGCAACAACCCGTTTCTCTGGTTTGCTGATAACCTCAAAATCTTGGTATGGTGCGGTATTGAAATAGCCCACATATGCAACCACACGGTACATGCCCGGCTCTTTAAACAGATTTGGCCAAGAGTCAAAATTGCTACTGCGGACCCCGCCCGGTGCAATGGCTATCTGACGTTCTTTGTTTTTGCATGATTCTGGCTGTGACTGATCGTGGAGTCGCTTCCAATCGTCCCCTGTTTTTCGGTATACGGCCAACGGTTCTCCGGGACAGTCATTTTCTATATAGACGGTGCTGTTGTAGTGGTTGGTGATCGCGAACGCGATCGACTCTCCGACGATATATTTTTTGTACGGTATTGATAGTATGAGATTACCTGTTGGCACGCTATAGGTACGGATGCGATTTGCGATAACAACAAAACCAACAACGAGCGCTATCGATGCAACTACATAAAATGCTGCCCAACGCAAATGGGTGTGTCTAGGGTGTTCTGCGTGATGCAACTCGCCTTTCATGTGGTACCTACCCGCCGTAGCCTTAAAATTATGAAAAAAAGTATTACGATATTGGCACCAACCCAGGCGATGCGTCCCAAACCGTGACCAGTGTCAGTGCCTAGGTATAGCGCATGGATAAAAACCGCCACAATGACTCCGTATGACAGGTAATGGGTCAGTTTCCATAAACGGGGTTTTCGGTCGATCCATATGAGTGAGGTAACTAGCACTGCAATAGAACCGTACAGCGCAAAAATGCCGAGTGCGACAAAGATTGACCCAAAGTTGATGCCAAATAGAGTAACGGGTTTGAGGTTTGAGACCCAGGGGATAAGGAGTTGGGCGAGACTAAAAGGAGCAAATTTGTCGAACATGAGCGTCACGATGTGGACGATAACAGAGGCGACAAATGTGATGCCAAGTGCTCGGTGTGTCGCCCATGCAGTGATAGGCTCGAGTATTTTAAAGAAGTGGCCGGTGACAGACCCAATACCCGAAAGCAGTAGTGCTACTAGGCTAATTCCGGCAACTATGCCCGATGCTCGGACGATATACCATGGCCACGAATGCTCTACTCGGTTACTGACGATTTGCGTCAGGGTTTCCCCTGGCACGCTTTCAACCGTGACAGTTCCTCCTTTGACGGCAGCAGCTTGGGTGGGTACGGGCACGGCCCAAAATGCGCCTAGGGCCAAGAGTAGGCCGCAGAAAAATAATACCTGCTTACGCATATGATGCCTCACTCTGATATGTACCACTAGGTTCTCTTCGTAACACTCGACCTGCGTTCGTCTGAATGACCCACTGTGCTGTATCGTGCTTTTTTAGCCACGCGGGGGCAAGCTTGCTACCGATGATGATAGCGCAAGATGCAAAGACGTCGGCGGTGGTTGCAGTATCTGCACAGATGGTCGCGAGAAGTGTATCTGTTTTGGCAGGTTGACGAGTAGCTGGGTCGATAATATGGTGACCAACGACTGTGTCTTTTAGGGCAATGCGGTGAAAAGTACCAGAGGTGGCGATACCAAATGGAGTAAAAGGACAGGTAATAAGTTCGGTCAGACTCCCCTGTTTTTCAGCATCCTTGACTGCAACCGTGAAAGCCTGTCCGTTTTCGTCATGCCCAAATGTCGCAATATCACCGCTCAACTCAATCCAGTATCCTATGACGCCGCATGATCTGAGGTGTTCGCCAAGCATGTCTGCAAGGTAGCCTTTGCCGATGCCACCGAGGTCAATGGCTGTATTATAGGGGATACGCGCCCAGTCATCGCCAACAACAAGTTTCTCCCAGGAAACAACTGTACGGTTGGTGTAGTCGGCTGCTATGTCCTTAGTATATGGTGCGTCCCCGGAAGAATGGTAGCCGGTGCGTTGCACTGCAGGCAAAACAAAGGGGTTATATAGCCCGTTGGTACGCGAGCCGAATGATTGTACAGACCGCAGTATCGCTGCAAACTCAGGGCTTACCGCTTTCTTGACCCCAGCAGATTGGTTGAATAACGTTAGCTCGCTCGAAGGCAGAAACCGACTGAACTGCCGCTCGAATACAAATGTTTTATGCCAAACAGATCGAAAGAGATCGTCCAAGGGGCTCAAGTCGTCAGCGACAATCCCGATGGTAGCAGTACCACCGAGGGCATGCTGTGATTGACGACGCTGTATTATTGACATGTTGTTACCCCACTCATTGAAGTCGTACAAACTGGTGTGGGTTTGGGCGCAGGAGCTGGGGCAGTTACGGTGGGTGTTGGTGTCGACGTACTGACCGTTGTATTTGTCGAGGGTAACGTGGTTGATTTTTGGGTTGGGGTGGTGACCGATGGGGTGGAGGTAGCAACCGGTACCGCTGCGTCTGCCATTGCCTGTACGGTCGCAGGGCTATCTTCTCGACCATCAAGTAGGTTGCTCGCAAAATGTTTGATGAGCTCGTCGAGGTCAGTTTCGCGACTATTTTTTGCCTGAAGTTGACTTCGTACGGCTGCTGAATCTGCGAGAGGCGTCGATGGTAAGTTCTTGATAATATCACTCGTCATGATAGCGAAACTACCAACGGCGACGCCAAGCCCACCAATGATATACATATTTCTTGGCCAGCTAACGACTTTCCCAGTCTGTAGGTGGTCTCCTTGGTTGAATGCCTCAGTAATGATCCGACTGGGTGGTAGGCCGTGGATCTTAGCTAGTTTTACGAGTGAAGTCATAAATGCTTGCGGACCGCATATGAAGAGTGTTTTGTTGGCTTGTTGCCCGCCAAGAGCTGTTTGTAGCTCGGCCGCGCCAATACGCCCCCGAACCACTGTTTGTCCGGCTAATGTACCCGTGTCGCCCTGGCTAACCGCATAGGTGATATGTAAGTTCGGCATAGCACGCTCGAGCTCCTTGAGTTCGTCGATGAAGGGGATGTCTGACTGGTCGTGGACGCTGTAGAGTAGTTGAATATCGTGCGGAAAAGCTACAGCATACATGTGGTGCAGCATGCTCATGAATGGTGCAATCCCAATCCCACCAGCCGCAAAGATGACGTCGTGGTGTTTATTGCTATCCAGAACAAAACCCCCAAATGGGCCACGTACGCTAACAGCAGAGCCTGGTTCTAGGTCCTTCAATCGACTGGTAAAAGTGCCATGTACGCGGATACTGAATTGCAGAACATCCTCTTCCATCGGCGAGCTGGTGATGGAAAAACAGCGCGCAACACTGGGGCGTCCATGGCTAGAAAACGCGATTGCCGCATATTGACCGGGGTGATACCCAAAAACTTTACGTTCTGTTTCGGATTTTTTTAGTGTCAGCAGAATAGTACTCGGTGTCAGCCACTCATTGCGGTCAATCTGGTAGTGGTACATAAGCGTTAGTATAACAAAGCTCAGGCATAGGTTTCCAGTGATACCCCTACAATAGAGCGTCCGATTGGTACTGTTTTGGTAGTCATGAGGATGAAGTGATATAAGACCTACTGCATACGGATGGCGAGCTGCAACGTAAGAGTTAAATGTCTCGAACAGAGCCAAAAGGGACGCGTTTGATGATGGTGTCCTGCATGTTTGCCATGACGGCGGGCGTTAGGGTGAATTCGCCGTATCGGTCGTTGACCGTGTCGGCCGCATAGGCAAGAGAGCGAGTATCTAGCCGAGTCCCATCAAACAGGCTGATTTGCACAGGGGTGGCGGGTGTGAGGTCATATACGGCGACGTTCAGGTGTGCGACGCGGGCGTGGATGTCGGCTTGGCCGAGTAGTCGCATCAGGGCGCGGTATATGTCCTGGGTGGCGTAGATAGGAGTATTGGAGCGGTGACTTTTGCCCCACCAGGTACGGTCCTCGAACCCGATACCGATGAATACGCCGTGGGCCTCATAGTCATGGTGGCGTAGTCGTCGCCCTGTTTTTTCGGCTAGTTTCATCAGTAACCGGGCGATTTCGTTCCTATCGGCTGTTTTTTGCCCTACAGCGTACTCATTACCAAAACTGCGGGTTTTTGACAGGGCGCCGTCAACCTCGTACCCACGGAGGCGCAGATACCAGTAGTAGCCTACTATACTATGAAAGACTTCGTGTTTGAGCTGGTGCATCGGTGCGTCAAAAAAATCGAGTGGTGTATAGATGCCAGCGAGGTTGAGACGCGTTTTATAACGGCGATTTATACCTGGTAGGTCAGTCAGGTCGAGCTGGCCATATATGCTCAAAATGTCGGCGGCGCGGATGACATCCATGCCGTCTGGCTTGTCGAGCCCCGCTGCCACTTTGGCGAGGAAACGGTTGGGAGCTATGCCGATGTTGACGGTGACGTATTCACCGAGTGAGTCTTTTATATCTTGTTTTATTTGACGGCCAATGTCGGTGAGACTCCTGCCCTGCCGTAGTGCGGGCGACCCCGTGAAATCGACGACGAATTCATCGATAGATTTGGGCGTAACAGCGTCTGTATAGCGTAGTAACACTTCTCTGAAACGGCGGTGTGCGTCGAAATACTTCTCTGGGTCTGGCGTCAAAATGATGATATCGGGGTATATGGCACGGGCCTCGGCGATGCGCATCATATGGATGCCGATTCGCTTGGCTTCGTATGAAGCGGCCAATATGAACCCCCGCGGCGAATCGTAGGCCGCTATGCCGATGGGTTTGCCCCGCAGTAGGCGGTTGGCCTGCTGCTCTATGATGGCATAGCACGAGTTGAGATCGATGTGCATGATGGTCGGTTCGGCGTCGTTCAGAGCGAGCGGTGGCATCGGTCAGTTCCCGTCATGCACTGCTTCGAGCGTCCAGTGGAGGTTACTGCTGTCGAGACGCAGCCGAAACCACAGCGTTTGCTCTTTGTCGGCGAGCTCAAAAATATGTTGTCGCTCGCGCCCCTCTAGATATGAGTGGTAGTAGTCGACTGGCCCAAGAGGGTAATCTTGGTTTTGCCAGTGTACTATATGCGGGACGAAACGCTGGTGTCGACTACTGTAGTAGCAAACGACGCTAACTTCTTGGTTAATGGGTTCTTTCATGGTGGTTAAAAGATGGAACTAAGGGTTGTTATATAGGCGTGAAACACTGCGCCGCTCGTCTGTTGGGTCGGCGTAACGCCTACGTTGCCTCGGGCACTCATGCGGGCACGTCGGTCTTTGAGGGCTGGAGTCTTCCGAATAGTTCTGCGGGACGCCTGGACGCCCCTCTGTCGCCGTGGGCGATCATGTAGGTCAAACGGCGTGCGCAGCGCAACGGCGGTGGCACCAGGAAAATAGCGTTGTATTTGGGCAAGGTCTTCCTCGAGGTAGGCGGGTGTTATGCGGGTCATGAGTAGGCTCCTTTCATGCCGAGCAGTGTCCATTGGCTGCCGATGCGCTGTAGACGATAGGTGTTGCCTCCCTCGGCCTCCATATCGTATAGCTGTATGAGTGACTGCCCACGGCGGATAACGTACCGCAGGCCCTCTACGAAGGTCACTGCCCTACTCTGGTATTCGATAGCCCTGGGGAACGTGTGCATGTCGCGGCTGCTAAAGTAGTAGGCGTGTACGCTGATTTCTTGGTTTATTTGCTTGGTCATAGGGATAACTCCTTCATTACGGGTAAGATTGGTTTTTTAGAGGTTTTCTATCGGCTGTCTCTGGCCATTTGTCTGGTAGTAGGCTGCTCCATTTTATGCTGTCTGCACGTAAACAGTTGCGTCAGGAGTAGCACAAAAAGCCGATAACAGAGGTGATCGGCAACGGGTTTGGGTGGTTTTAAGATGCCTGTAGCTTTGGTACCGTTAGAGCCAAAACTCGTTTTAAGGAATCTGATAATTGTAATGAAGGTTGGCAGGGACCGAAGTATACCACCTAAGTGTAGTAGTCTGCGGGGTAAATGGGCTGTAAAACAGGCCAAGTCCTCACATGGCTACCAAGTACTATACGCCGCCAAAAAGCGCTAGCATAGTGTAGTTTTAACTATGAATTACCGGGGGAAATGTGCTGGCGAGCCCTGAGGATACATACGACGGAGGTAGCTACCGTAATAGTCCCGTCCAGGGCCCATTCGACTGCCTGAGCGAACGGTACTTTCAAAACTTCCATCATGAGCTCGGTTCCCTCGCGGTGCGGCGTGACAAAACTAAGGTCGCGGGCTAGGAATAAATATTGGGAACCATTGCCGATGCTCGTATAGGGGTGCACGACCCCAAGCGGGGTTAGCTGGCCGGCGATGATACCTGCTTCTTCTGCGAGTTCACGCCGTGCATTGTCTTCGACGCTGCCTTCGTCGATCCCGCCGGCAACCGTGGAAATTTCAACAGAACCAACTCCGTACTGGAAATCTTTTACTAAATAAACATTGCCTTCGTCGTCTATCGGCAGGACAAAAACGCCGCCGCCAGTGCTCATAACGCCATAAATACCGGGTGTACCATCGGGCCGCGTTACCTCGTCTTCACGAACAGACATCCAGGGGTTTTGATAGACGATTTTGCTCGATAGAACTGTCCAGGGACCGCGTTTTTGAGGGTATGACATGGTACTCCTACGTAAGTTTGGCGAGAAACTCGACGAGTTGACGAGGGGTGATTTCGGCTTTGATGAGGTAGCCATCGGCCTGACTTTCGATGTCGGCGCGGATTTCTTCGCGCTGCTCGAGGTTGGTCGTGACGATGACACGGGAATGCAGGCGAGGCGTCTGTTTAGGGTCGCGTAGGGTGCGCAGCACTTCTATGCCGGTGATGGTTGGGACCATTAGGTCGAGCAAAATGATATCATATTTGTCGGTTTGGGCGGCGGCAAGGCCTTTTTGGCCGTCGGCGACGGTGTCAACTTCGTAACCAGCCCTGATAAGCGCCCGGACGTAGAGTTCACTGATAAAATGTTCGTCCTCGACGACGAGGACTTTGTTGCCCGCAGGCGAAAGAGCTGTTGGTTCCATGACAGTAGTATAGCAAGTAGTTGGTGCGTTGGATAGTTTGACTCTACGCGGTGCGCCGCCCTAGTCGCGGTAGAGGGAGTGGTTCTTGATCCAGCCGTGTGCGCCGCGGACGATGCCGCTACCAGCACTCGTCTTGCCCGCCTCTGACAGTTTGTCGTATGGCAGGACAGTAAAGCTAAAGGTGCTGCCTTCGTTGACTTTGCTCGTAACACTTATTTGACCGCCATGAGCCTGAACAATGGCATGGCTTAGGAAAAGCCCAAGCCCCGTTCCACCGATCTGCGCCCTGTTGCGGTGGTTGCGATAAAATTTATCAAAAACGTGCGGTAGGATGTTCGAATCAATGCCAAGCCCAAAATCTTTGACACTGGTTTCGACATGGCCAGCGTCGTTCAGTTTGGCGCTGACATATATCTCACTCGTCCCCTGTGAATATTTGATGGCGTTGTCGAGCAAGTTGGCGACAACCTCGTAAATGCTGTAGCGGTCCACTCCGACTGGCGGCAGCCCCTCGGGAATGTCGGTTTTTATGGTTATACCGCGGACTCCGGCACGGATACTCAGGTCGTCGACGACATTTTTCAAAATATCCGCCCAGTCGTCTTTGCGAAGTTGCAGCGTCAATTGGTTGTCTTCTATCTTGGCGACGTTCAAAATGTTATTAACGAAAGCAGTGAGCTGCTGCGCACTGGCGTCCATTTTGGTCATGAATTTTTTCATTTCTGGGTCGAGGTTTGGCCCGATTTCTTCGTTAAAAACTTCGATATAGCCGCGGAGCAACGTCAATGGCGTTCGCAGCTCGTGGACACTGAGGGCCACGAAACTCATCGCTTGGTCGTCCTGGGCATACACTTCGCTATGGTCGAACAGCACGATCAATGTCTCGTAACCCAATGGGTTGCTACGGTTGTAATGCGCCGCCATATCGAACTGTTTGCTTCCACTTTGGCCAGGTAGGCCGATGCGGACGCGTTCCCATTGTTTATCGGCAGTAACGCTTTTGCTGCGGACAGATTTGAGCCAGCCCTCTAGGGTGCTTTCGTCGGCAAATGACATATCAAAAGCGGTGTAGATGTTTTTACCTTCGTTTTCGGCGGGGCTAATGCCGAAATATTTACAGGCGGCTTCGTTATGAAACACGATGGTGTCTTCGTGGTTTATGACGATAAACGGCAGCGGCAAGGCGCCTGCGACAAAGCTCGAGTGTATGTCCCGCGCGGAGGTAGACTTGGTTTTTTCGATGTCATCGACCACGCTTGCTAACTGGTATATGTGGTTTGCGAGGTTAGAAACCATAGCGCGGCCGATTTTGGCATGATCTAGGTCGGGCGAAACGTGCTCATCGCTGTTTGGAGAGACGAACTGAATGACTTTCCAGAGGTTTTGCACTGGTTCAACACTGTCGCGTAGGATGAACGCGCTTCCAAACAGGGCGCTTACTATAAATACCGCTACAAATATCAAAAAGAATACGCCGAGGTCGTTTTGAAAGTATCGAAATGCGTATCCTGATACAAATATCGTCAGTACGCACACGAAAAACTGTGCGTAAAAAATGCGTCGGGCGAGTTGGTGTCGGTATTTGCTGAAAAAGTCCATATTTTTAGCGGTAAGTTAAGCGGTCACTGCCTGAAAGTGCGACGAACCAAGTTTGTCCAGCGTTGAGTGTCAGGGGCTGATCTGCCTCGTTCGTAAGAGTTAGCGCAGATTTTATGTCGTCCTTGCGCCAAGTGCCTTTTGTCATGACGCCGTCCTGGAAAACGTATGCTTCCCCACTGCCGATCGTGCCGTACTGAGAATGTTTATCGCTCGCGACCCCATAGGACATGACCATCGCCACGACTGTTTTGGGCTGCAACTGTTTTTCGGCGCCTGCTTTGTCGGTGACCATGTGGGCCGCACCGGCCTGGTTGCGTTTGTAGCTGTTGGACGCAGCGTCGTAGTCGTAGTGTGAGTTAAAGAGTGCGCTTGAAATGTTTATATCTACACTTGCGGCGTTTGGTGTTTTGCTCGGGGCGTCTTTTTTACGCGCGAGTGTAGTGTAGGTTGCCGCGCCGTAGCCGCGAGAACCTGCGTACTCGAGTATTTTTGGCATAGAGGTGTATAAGTTGTGCGGCGCGTATCGGCTGTCGACGCGCCAGTTGGTCGTGGTGTTATCGTCGATGTCTTTTGTCCCCCAAGAACGGATGTTTTGGAGCGCTTCAGGGCTACCACCTGCATGCACGAGTGCGCAGTCAAAACTCATACACCACTGAACATAGTATGGCCTGGCGCTACGGACAGGGCCAATATAGTCGGGGGTGTTGTCTTGAAATAGTGCGTGGAACCGCGTGATGCCACCTTCGGCGATGGCCTCAAAAACAATACTCGCCTGGTCGAGTCCACTCTGGGGCCGAGCGTCGGTGCTATTTTCGATCATGACGCCGATAACTGGGCGTTGGTTTATACTCGTGTCGACTTGCAGACCACTAAGGTTACTTGCGACTGTTGTTACTTTAGGGGGTGTATAGGTGGCGGTACTTTTACTCTTACTACCTTGGCCGCGGGGTTGGGCTAGGTAAGCTGCCGTCGTGGCGCCACCGATGAGCAAAACGGCAATTGCAGCACAAAGTATGGTAGCCCGTTTGCTGAGCGACCAATGAAATGCCAAAAATTTCGGTTTTGCATGATCTGCACTCACAGGATTAGTGTTGGACTGTTCGCCTGCATCGGCTGTCCCGAGCACAGTTTCTGTGGTGACGGCAGGCGCCCCCATTTCCTCTATCATGTTAAAGTCTGGTACTTTTGGCTGTGTTAGGTTGTTCAGTGGTTCAATAGTTTTAGTTTTTTGCC
>CAZLLY010000001.1:46723-48589 GCA_964560755.1 uncultured Candidatus Saccharibacteria bacterium
GCCCACCAGTAAAGTCATCTTGCATATGTTTATTGTAACAGAATACCGCGGTTGAGCTATAGAGATTACTACTCGGGTTGCCAGGAGCGAGCGAGGTCAGTGAATCTCTGCGTCCGTTCACGGTCCCTGATGACTCTGTCGTCGCCAAGTGCTGCCAGTTTCATGGTCAAAGTGTAGGCATCGCATAACTTTACGTTTGCGATTTGGCTATTCATATCTAGCGACAAGAGTTTCTCCCTAAAATTAGTCATTGATATCCTGGTAATATTTCTATCGTAATCGAACCTGGTCGGTACATCTACATCTACAAAAGGTTGATACGTAAATCCTGTTATTTTACCGATAGCGCTGGCTACCATTTGTCTCGTCACGAGTTGTTCATTTTCATATGCATCCATTGCGGTTTTTGAAACATGTAGGGTTAGTAGAGCTTCATGCGCTCTAGAACTAGGGTCTCGACGTGCACTTTTTTCGTCGATTGTGTGATTCTCGACAATGCCAGCAGAGTACTCTATTTGCTCTGAGAGTATCGGAACATTCTCAGGCTTAACTCTAAAACTGCATCGGTCGAGGGTGGGTGTATGTTGTTGAGGAGCCTCGGGCGTCAGTAAAACCATATTTGGCTAGTATACCAAACATCTAACAGATATGATGCGGTATTATCCAAGTCGGGCGAGGGTGCGGTCGCGGCCGAGTAGCGCGAGGGTGTCATTCAGCTGAGGGCTAAATGGTGCCCAGGTGGTGTGGATGCGTATGAGGCTAAACAGTATGCCTGGCTTTTGGCCGGTTTCCTCGAGGAGCTCGTTGAGTGCGGTTTGGATGGTCTCGGGTGTCCATTCGCTTAGGCTCTCTAACTTGGTTTTTGTGGCGGCGATGAGATGGTCGATTTCAATTGGTTCGAGTTTTTTGAGCTGTTTGTTATCTGTTATAAGCGCCAGGTCTTCACTTGGTTCCTCAAAAAAGTAGCTGGTAAGTGCTGGTAGGTCGGTGAGGGTTTTGAGACGTTCCTGCGCGAGGGCGAGAACCCGTTTTTTGTACGTTTCGTCGGCCTTTTTGGCGCTTTCTGGCCAGAAAAATTCTACGCGGCGATAGAGCTCGTCGAGGTCGAGGGAGCGGATGAATTCGCCGTTAACCCAAAGCAGTCGTTTTTCATCGAACCTAGCACCTGCCCTGCCGACGCGGGCGAGGCTAAATTTCTCTATCAGTTCGTCTTTGGTAAAGACTTCCTGAGTCGTGCCGTCATTCCAGCCGAGAGTGGCGATGAAACTCACCATGGCCTCGGGTAGGTAGCCACCACGGATGTAGTCGAGTACGTCTTTGGCGCCGTCGCGCTTGCCGAGCTTTTTATTGCCTTGGTCATTCATGATGTGTGGCATGTGGGCGAGTATCGGGCGGTCTATCTCGAGTGCCTCGTATAGGTTGAGGTAGTTTGGTACGCTGCTGATAAACTCTTGGCCGCGGATAACGTGGCTGATGTGCATCTCGGCGTCGTCGATGATATGGGCAAAGTTATACGTTGGGAACCCATCGCTTTTTATGATGATGATATCGTCTATCACCTCTGGGCCGGTCGAGATATCACCCATAACTTCGTCGTGCCAGGTATAGGCCTTGGGGTCGCTTTTGAACCGTAGCGGTGTGCTGCCGTCCCAAACGGGCGGGTTTTCGGGCCGATGGTCACGGTACAGAAATGGTTTTTTGGCGGCCTGAGCGGCCTCACGGAACTGCTGGACTTCCTCCGAGGTGTAGGGGTCGGCATAGGCACGGCCTGCGGCGATGAGTTTTTCGGCCCACTGTTTGTAGCTCGCAAGTCGTTCGCTCTGAACGTAGGGAGCGTATGGACCGCCTATGTCTGGACCCTCGTCG
>CAZLLY010000002.1:0-20043 GCA_964560755.1 uncultured Candidatus Saccharibacteria bacterium
TGTGTGCCGAGCAACAAAGAGCAGGGGTATGTTATGCGTCGGCTTATCCGCCGCGCGATTCGCTACAGTTTTGACCTTGGTGTTGAGCAAAATTTCTTACAGGAAATCGTACCAGTCATCGCCGACCTGTACCAAGATGATTTTCCAGAAGTCAAAGACAGCCGCGAAAACATCATTGCAGTTCTCGTAAAGGAAGAAAAAGCCTTTCGTCAAACCCTCCGTAAGGGCTTAAAAGAGTTACAAAAAGTTGGTAGCGAGGGGCTGACCGGCCTAGAAATATTTACGCTTTATGATACCTATGGTTTCCCCGTAGAACTCAGTACCGAGGAAGCCTTTAAACAGGATATTGAACTATCTGACAACTGGCGCGAAGAGTTTGATACCAAGATGAAAGAGCAGCGCGAGCGAAGTCAAACGGCGACGAAGGGGACTTTCAAAGGTGGACTCGAGGGTGATGACCTGATCCACAAAAAATACCACACAGCGACCCACCTCCTGCAGTCGGCTTTACGCCAGATATTTGGTGAGTCTGTTCGTCAGCATGGCAGTAATATTACGGCTGATAGACTACGGTTCGATTTTAGTCTCGACCACAAAATGACTCCCGAGGAAATAGCCCAAGCTGAAGACCTGGTAAATGGTTGGATTGCCGAAGATAACCCAGTGAAATTCACGCTATACCCAACTCAGGAAGCACTCGATATGGGCGCAATCGGTCCGTTTGGCGAGCGTTACGGTGACACGGTAAAAGTCTATCAAATGGGTGTCGATGACCATATCGTTAGCCTAGAAATATGCGGTGGTCCACACGTCGACCACACTGGCCAACTCGGCGAGGGCGGCAAACGTTTCAAAATCACCAAAGAAGAGGCCAGCTCCGCAGGCATACGTCGCATCAAAGCCGACTTGCGCTAAAGGAAGAGCAGCCCGCGAAACGAATTCATTTCGTTTCTCGGCGCGATGAGAAACCTGCATTGCAGGTGTCTCATGAGGCGCAGCCGCAAAATGAGGCCAGCTCCGCAGGCATACGTCGCATCAAAGCCGACTTGCGCTAAGGGAAGATCAGCTCGCTAGACCTTTACCAGCGACATATTTATACTGCAACGAAGCAAAATTAATTTTGATCAACGTAGTATAATACACCACGATATTTTATCTGTTGCAGGGTATATTTACACAAAAAATATTGCAATAAAGTTGTATACTATACATATACACTTTAATAAAAAAGGAATTCTATGACAGAAGTATACGTGGGCGGTGTATTTTCACCGAACGGTCGGGAGGAGTTATGGGCGAGATTACACTACGGCGAAGAGGATGGGCCAAAATTTCCAGGCTTAGCTGCGCTCGATGCATTAACATGTCTTTACGGACCAAATATGCCCAAACCAAATGAACAAGGTTGGGTCGCTCGTCCGCTCGCATCAGATGTCACGATAGAAAGAGCGACGCGTCTACTGTCTACTATTGCTGATGTGCAAATTGTTAGTTCGGTAACCCGAGATGAACTTGAAGCAGTCGTTGGTGCCGATGCAATAAGAGGTTTCTAGGTAACCGTGTTATCTCTATTGAAGATATGGTAAGCGAGTAGAGGTTATCTTGGTAATAGGGCGGCGTCGGCGATTACTCTTGCAAAATGCTGGACACGTTCAAGAGCTGTAGTTTTAGGGTCATAGACTTCTGTGGTTTTATAGGTGATCTCGCTTTCATTTGAACAGACTGGCTTTAGTTTTCTCCCGTGGATTTTTGGTGGCTCCGCCCAGTACTCGTCCCCTTCAAACTCCGCTATGACTTGGCTTCGAACTCCGTCTTCATCTACTCGTTCACGGATCGCTGTAAGCGAAAAGCTACCGACACGTCTTTTCAAGCTTCTTTTTGTAGGAAGCGGGAATTCACCGAGCGTTTTTTCTATAGTCAATTGCACAGATGCGCCAAGTGGGGCTACGCATGTTTGTTTCGTACGCCACCATACAGATCGTGACCGAATGTCGGCCATTGCCAACTGAAAGTCAATAGGATCTTGGAACAGTATGGGCAAGCTTACGTTCCCCAGTGAGGCAAAAACGTCCATCGCATTCTCGTCGAATAGTGCTACCTTACGCACACTGCGAGGTGGAGACTCCACACCATCTTTTATGAAGTGGAGCTGGAAAATATTTGGCTGTACATTCGAGCGTACAAAACTAATAGCCGAACCATTTCGGTCCGGCAGCACGACCCTCGTTATAGCAGGGCGATCGTAGCTGGGTACATCTTGGATGTCATATGTCCATGGAGCGGATTTGTCGAGCGTTGGAACTGGCCATAAAAAGGATGGCCTTTGGGTGGGCGCATACTTGCACGGGTGAATTCGTGTGTAGGGTTGCTGTCGAGGGTACTTAGCAGTAAACCGAGGAGTTCCTTTGACTCAAAATCCAGAGGTGATTCACCAATTGAGTAATGCATTTACATAAAATACATATAAATAAACAAATATGCAACTATATTTAGTTAATATATCTCAATCTCTTCATGAGATAAGTAATGTCAGACATTAATCACTGCCTACCGCAGATGGAGTATGATACAATAAGACGCATATGCTTGATACGCTAAAAACCCTCAAAACATCGGCTTTGTCGAAATTAACCTCTGTAAAAAAAGTTTCATCTGGCGACCAACAGAAATATCTGGTCGCACTAGATGTCGGCACAGAATACATTAAAGCGCTTATTGGGAGGGTTCGCCCTGGCGACGGTGGTATTGATATCATTGGCATGGGCAGAACCCACCAGGGTTTAACGGACATGCAAGCAGGTGCTATTGCTGATATCGGCGCAGTCGTACAAAACTGTGATGAAGCTCTCAGTCAGGCGGAACAGCAAGCTGGCGTTAGCGTACGGAGCTCTGTTGTTGGCATCGCTGGTGAGTTGGTAAAAGGCACGACGACGACCGTTCGGGTTGTGCGTAAAGAACCCAAAAAGCCTCTCGATATGCCCGAGGTAGAACGTATTATCAAACTAGTCCAGGAGCGTGCCGAGGCAAAAGCCAGGGAACAGCTTGCCTGGGAGCTCGGCGGCAAAAAGATTGACGTTCGTTTGGTAAACAGCGCATTAGTAGGGATGGAAATAGACGGATACGCCGTCACAAACCCCGTGGGTTTCCAGGGGAGTGATGTGTTGGTGCAGCTGTACACGGCATTTGCGCCGCTTATCCATATCGGCGCGCTCGAGCGTACGGCTGAACAGCTTGACCTCGACTTGGTAGCAGTTGCGGCCGAACCGTTTGGCGTCGCACGGTCGGTGGTCGGTAACGATCAGAGTGGAAGTGTCAGTGCCATACTTATTGATGTTGGTGGTGGTACGACAGATATTGCCGTCGTCAATGACGGCGGCGTCCAGGGAACCAAAATGTTCGGTATTGGTGGGCGCGCATTTACTCGGTCTATCGAGCGAAACCTCGGTGTTAGCTATGACCAGGCAGAGAAACTTAAAATAGGCCTGTCAAACGGAAACGTCCCAACAAAACAAATAGAAAACGTAGAAGCGGCGCTTAAAAAGACGTTGGACGTATGGATGAGCGGGGTGGAATTAGCCCTAAGTGAGTTTACGAAACTTGACCATTTGCCACACCATGTCTATCTCTGCGGAGGCGGATCTAGCCTGCAAATGCTCGTCGACCGAATGCACGATAGCAATTGGTACACTAAACTCCCTTTTACTCGCAAACCTATTATCGACCACATTCACCCTAACCAAGTCGTTGGTATGAATGACCAGACTGGTAGCGTTACCGACCATACCTTCATAACGGCACTCGGTCTACTGCGCGTTGGGCTTGACACGGTCCAGTACAACGGCGGAGGAGACGGGAGTTCCGTGAAAGAAAAAATAGATAGGATTTTACATGTCTAAGATAAAGATAAAATCTGCATCGTTACAAACAGCCAGTAGCACACAGGCAAAAGATACGATATATATCGACGTTGACGACGAAATAACAGCGGTTATTGATAAAGTTACCAGTTCTAAAGCAAAAATCGTTGCACTTGTACTCCCAAAGCGTGCAACGGTGATGCAAAGTATCGTCAACATGAAACTTTTGAAGCGGACATCAGAAGAAGCGGGGAAAAACATCGTTCTCGTAACGAGTGAGGCTAGTCTGATGCCACTTGCTGGGCTCGTAAAAATGCATGTTGCGTCTACACCGACGAGCAAACCGACAGTACCACCTGCACCAGACCAGCTCAGTGATGAACCCGAGCGTGTCGATGAGCCACTCGACAGTTTTGACGCAGAAACTTCACCTGCTGATGATTTTAATCCCACGGCCGCAGCGGCAGTACCTGTAGGCGTTTTGGCAGCAAATGAGCCAGAGTCGATATTAATGACCGATGATCCGACGGCCGCTGAAAGTGACGCACCAGACGAAACTGCCAACGAAGCCGAAGAAAAAACAAGTGCTAAACCAGACAAGAAACTGAAGGTTCCTAGTTTTAATAAGTTTAGACTTTGGTTAGTTTTTGGCGTTCTCGCAGCACTACTCTGCGGCGTTGGACTTTATTTTGCGTTAGTCGTCATGCCTAAGGCAAGCATCGCGATAACGACCGACAGTACGACTATAACTACAGACCTAAATATTACCTTGGATGCAGCTGCAAAAACACTCGATGCAGACGCGAAAATCATACCTGCGACGGCACAGTCTGTCAGCAAGCCATACTCGCAAGATGCGGCAGCAACTGGCCAGCAAAACAACGGCGAAAAAGCCAGTGGCAATGTATATTTCGCATTGAAAGATTGTAGCGAAGAGAGTGTAACGATTCCAACGGGGTCAGGGGTGAGTGTCGGTGGAAATACGTTTATCACGCAGTCGCCACTTACGCTCAACAGTGTACGCATCGGTGCAAATAACTGTAACCCAACAAGTATGCAGTCAGAGTGGTCGGGTACGATCAAAGTTGTTGCTATATCTGGTGGTGCCAAATATAACATCGAATCTGGTACGACCATGACGGTCGGCGGTGGGTTAAATGTTTCAGCAAAATCTAACACAACATTTACTGGTGGAACCGATGATATCGTTAAAGTATTGTCGCAGACAGATATCGATGCGGCAAAAGATAAAATATCTAGCCAAGACACCACTCAGGTAAAATCTGAGCTTGAAACATCCCTCAAAGCAAAAGGTTTATTGCCCGTGCCCTCAACTTTCTTGGTGGGTGAACAAAAGATTACGACGAGCGCAAATGCTGGAGACAAGGTCGAAAAAGTCACCATTACTGCAACCATCCCCTACACGATGCTCGGCATAAAACAGGATGACCTGAAAAAGCTAGTTCTTGCAAACGTGCAATCTCAGATAGATACGAAAAAGCAGAAAGTCCTCGATGATGGAATAAACAAAGCGAAATTCAGCCAACAAAACCCAGGCTCAAACACGACAGCGATCGTCGCAGTTAAGGTACGCTCCACGGCTGGCCCAGAACTTGACATTACAAACCTACGGTCGCAGGTGTCTGGCCAAAAGTCGGGCGACATAAAAGAAATGCTCGAAGGTTCTCCAGGCATTACGTCAGTGGAGGTTGCATATAGTCCTGCATGGGTGAGCAAGGCTCCTAAAAACACCAAGAAAATCACCATTATCGTTGACGGTGAGATAAAATAGTCGACATGGTGACGCATGAGAATATCCTTGCTCTTGATTATGGCGCAAAACGCGTTGGCGTTGCAGTAGCGCACCCTATAGCCCGTATGCCGCACCCGTTGAGCGTACTGACCAACGACGAACATTTGTTTGATACCATCGCAGAGTTGCTCGAAACTGAAGCTGTCGGTCAACTGGTTGTAGGGTTACCGAGAAATATGGACGGCAGCATCGGCCCGCAGGCTCAGGAATGCCAGCTGTTCGGCAAAAAACTTCAAGACGCACTCGGGCTACCGGTAGCATTTGTCGATGAAACGTTATCGAGTGTTTCTGCAGATGCGTATATCGCACAGTTGCCCCAAAAGGGTATTGGGCTCGACGCGGTGGCTGCTGCCGTTATACTCGAGCGGTATTTTACGGAGAGTACTGGAGGAGTAAAATGAAATATCAAATACACGAAAAAAAACCTCGATCTTTGATCGGGATTCTTATGAAAATTTTACTCGGTATTCTAGTAATTGGATTTGTTTCGGCGTATGCAGGCTGGCAGTATTTCATGAGTAGCCTAGAACCAGTATCCTCAACGAGTACTACGCGTGAAGTAACCATAGAAAACGGTCTCAGTGTCGGAGAAATTGGCACGCTTTTACAGAAAAAGGGACTTATTAAAAAAGCGTGGGCTTTTCAGCGCTACGTTCAGCTAAAAGGTGCTGCACGCTATCTACAAGCCGGAACATACAGTCTGAGTCCTAGCCAGGACACTCCAAGCATTGTGGCGCAGCTGACGCATGGTAAAGTTGCCACTGAACTCGTGACGATATTACCCGGTCAGCGACTTGACCAGATACGCACGTCACTCATCAACCAAGGTTTTAGCGAATCTGACGTAGATGCCGCACTCGAACCAACTCAATACGAGAATATGGCGGCGTTGGCCGATAAGCCCAAAGGTGCCAGTTTAGAGGGCTATTTGTTCCCGGAGACGTTTCAGCGGACGGCTAAAACGACTACAAAAGACGTAGTCGAACAGTCTATAACTATGCTTAATCGACAACTAACTCCAGAAATAAAAGCTGGTTTCACCCGACAGGGTTTGACGACGTACCAGGGGATTATTCTGGCATCAATTGTCGAAAAAGAAGTAGTCACCGTAAGCGACCGCGAGCAAGCAGCACAGGTTTTCATTAGCCGTATTAAAAATGGTATGTCACTCGGTAGTGATGTAACAGCATTCTACGGGTCTGAACTTGCTGGCAGAGGCCAGGACGTTACCTATGATACACCGTATAACACCAGAATCCACACTGGACTTCCACCAACTCCGATCAGTAATGTAAGCACTACTTCGCTCAAAGCCGTCGCAAGCCCTTCGAACACAGACTGGCTATTTTTTGTCGCTGGCGACGATGGAACGACCTATTTTTCACAGACCAACGCAGAGCACCAGGCCTTAGTCGATAGATATTGCATAAAACTGTGTCAGTAGACGAGTTCTCATTGGCCGGCTCAATTATACGCAACAATAAAACGCTCAAATACGCTTCAGTATTTGAGCAAAATTCTGTCAAAATAGTGTAAAAATACGATTATTTTTTTACACTTCAACAGGGGTAGGATTCATCTGCGGGGTTGCGTATATTGTTAAGCTTTGATACGATATATTGGTAGTTTTGTGGTCAATACACTTAACTACTTTGTTTTGTATAGGAGTAATCTTATTAGTACAGTTACAGCACGGTCGTTTACGGCCACTATCTTACGAAAAAAGCGCGAAATCGCCAGTGGTCGCCTACAAAAGGCATTAAAGCGGAAAGTTATTCGCAAACGCTTAACTCGCATTGGACTGGTTACCGCTAATCTAATCGTACTCGTTGGAGTTATTTGGTTTGTCGTGGCAGAAGCGCCATCAGACACGGCCCCGGTACACGCATCTCAGATACAAGCTCCTGCTGTTGAAGTCGCCCTAAGTCCGGTCGATAAGTTCACCACCTCTGATGTAGCAGTCAGTGTCGCTCAGGCGACAAAGCTCGAAGAGTCGACTGCCGTTTTAAACCAAGCGCAAAGTGCAAAAGTAGCCGTATTGATGAGTGCCAGTGACACGAATATTGCCGCAAAACCGCAAATAGTCGATACCTCACTCAAAAGTTGGCGTGATATTCGTGAATACAAAGTTGTCGCCGGTGACACTGTTTCTTCTGTTGCGCAAAAGTTTAGCATTAGCTCTGACGCTATACGTTGGTCTAACGGTATAACCGGTGATGCTCTGACGGTTGGTGCGAGTATTTTCCTACCCCCGTCAGAGGGTATTGCACATCTTGTCGTGGCGGGTGATACGCCTGCAAGCCTAGCTACAAAATACCATGTTAATGCAGACCAAATATCGGCCGATAATGACGCAGAACAGTCTGCGCTTGTTGTCGGTCGTCGTGTATTTATCGCAAACGGGCAAATTATCGCAGCACCCGCTCGAGCTGTTTCTGCTACAACCTATGCAGCTTCATCGAGTTTCTCGCCACGATACGGTTCAAACGGCTATGACTGGGGCTGGTGCACGTACTATGCTGCAGGTCGTGCGGGCGCGCCTGCTAACTGGGGTAATGCAAACACATGGGCTTATTTTGCTCGTCTCAGTGGCTGGGTAGTCAGCTCGAGTCCAACTGCTGGTGCCATTTTCCAAACCTCGTCCGGTTGGGCAGGACACGTCGGTATTGTCGAGGAAGTTTCCCCCGACGGTTTACAGATGAAAATAAGTGACATGAACGGCATCGCAGGCTTCGGACGAGTTGGCTATAGCGGCTGGATATCGTCGTCAACCTACCCGAACTACATTTCACGCAGCTAGTTGTACTCTCTCAAATAAAGTACATAAGATATACGAAAATTGCTACTTATCGCTCTAACCCCTATACTATAAGAATATGAAATTTGTAGATCAAGTAACAGCGCGCTTTGTCGCGGGCAATGGTGGTGCGGGCCGCGTCAGTTTTCGCCAAGAAAAATTCATCGATCATGGCGGTCCTGATGGTGGTGATGGCGGCAACGGTGGTAGCGTTATACTCGTCGCTAGTCGCAATCAAAACACACTGGTGGCGTTTCGTTTTCACCGAGAAATGTCTGCCGAACACGGGGAAAACGGTGGTAAAACGCGCAAACATGGTCGTCGTGGCAAAGACCTGACCGTGGCAGTACCTGTTGGTACAGCAGTGCTGTACGACGGGGTACAGATAGCTGACTTGATCGAGGACGGGCAAGAGTTTATCGTTGCGGCCGGAGGCCGTGGCGGGTTTGGAAACGCGCATTTTATCAGCTCCGTACGCCAGGCGCCAAAATTCTCTGAACCTGGTGGCGAAGGTGAAGCAAAAGAAGTTGTGCTCGAGCTAAAACTTATCGCTGACGTTGGGCTGGTTGGGCTGCCGAATGCTGGCAAATCTACCTTTTTGTCGGTTGTTAGTAACGCCCGACCAAAAGTTGCAGATTACCCATTCACTACCCTCACGCCAAACCTTGGCGTGGCGGACATAGATGGAACAGAAAGTCTCTTGATCGCTGATATCCCGGGGCTTATCGAGGGTGCTGCAGAAGGCAAGGGGCTTGGTGACGAGTTTTTACGCCACGTCGAACGAACGGCAGTACTCCTGCATTTGGTCGATGTATCGAGCGAAGATGTCGTCCGCGACTACCGCATTATTGAAAATGAAGTAAAATCGTACTCTGATAAATTGGCATCCCAGGCGAAAATAGTCGTGTTAACCAAAACCGATCTTGTGCTACCCGAGCAAGTAGATGAGGCTAAAAAAGCACTACAAAAGGTTATCGGTAAAAAAGCCCAGCTTTTCGCCATTTCAGCACAAGCCCATAAAGGCACCAGAGAACTACTCTATGTGCTTGCAAAGGTTGTTAGAGATGAGAGGGCCAGGGCAGAGGCCGAAATTGCCGCCGAGCAGCCTGATGATGGCTTACCGGTACTTACGATCGACGATTCAGACAGGTGGGAAGTCTCGGTTGATGATGCAGGCGGATACTATATCGAAGGCGGCATTGTTGATAAGTTTTCGGCTCGTACCGATTTCGAAAACGAAGAGTCGGTTCAGCGTCTGCGGAGCATATTGCAAAAACAAGGTGTGTTGCATGAGCTGGCCAGACACGGCGCCCGCGCAGGTGCAACCGTGCACGTCAAATCTGGCTCATTCGAACTCTAGAAGATCGCACAGTTCACGTTCTTTTGCCTATAAGTGCTTACATGTGTCTGCATATAGTAGTAGAGTCGGCAAGACATTTACACACAGAGGTTATATACTTAGAGATATGAGTGTGAAGCAAACCTTTTTTTGGTACGATCTCGAGACGACCGGAACGGACCCGCGTGGAGACCGTATCATGCAGTTTGCGGGGCAACGTACAAGCCTAGAACTTGAGCCTATCGGTGAACCCGTCAACGTGCTGATACGCCTGACGCCTGACATTTTGCCACAGCCCGACGCCATACTTATCACTGGTATCACGCCGCAGATGACGCTGGCCGATGGCGTGACAGAGGTCGAGTTTTTAAAACTTTTTTCGGAAGAAGTTTCGACGCCAGGGACAATCTTTGCTGGGTTCAACAGTGTTCGTTTTGACGATGAGTTTATGCGATTTTTGCAGTGGCGGAATTTTTACGATGCATACGGATGGCAATGGCGAGACGGCCGCAGTAGGTGGGATTTACTGGATGTTGTCCGAATGACTCGGGCACTGCGGCCAGATGGGATAAAATGGCCCGTTGATAACGGTAAGGCAACCAACCGGCTCGAGCTCCTAACAAAAGCCAACGGGCTAGCGCACGAAGCAGCACACGATGCGCTGAGCGACGTTTGGGCCTGTATCGCGGTAGCAAAACTCATCCGCGAGAAACAGCCAAAGTTATTTGACTATCTATTGTCGATGCGCAGTAAGCAAAAAGTTGCAACGCTCGTTGAAACGTCTGAGCCATTTGTATATACCAGTGGCAAGTATGATGGTGCTTTCGATAAAACAACTGTCGCCGTGCGGCTAGCCGCAAACCCAAACGCGCAGGGATCGCTAGTCTATGACCTCCGTCATGACCCTTCGGTATTTTTAGCACTGAGCCCAGAGGAGCTTGCTGACCGATGGCGTTGGACAAGGGACGAAAAGGCGCCGCCACGTTTACCTATAAAAACCATCCAGTACAATCGCTGTCCAGCTGTCGCGCCGCTTGCCGTACTCGACGCCCCGTCGCAGGAACGAATCGGCATTGACCCGCAAAAAATCGCGAAACACCGCGAGATACTACGTGAAAACCCGCACTTTGTCGATGATGTGCTAGAAGCGCTCCAGTTACTCGAAACCGGGCGCCAGGCTCGGTTTGCGGGCGAAAAAGACCCTGAGGGACAGCTGTACGACTCGTTTATCGGTGACGAGGATGCAAACCTCATGAGTGTTCTGCGCGCTGCAGGACCAAGTGAAATTGATACTATTGCACGAGATTTTCGCGATGAAAGGTTACATAAACTCGTTCTGCCCTACAAAGCGCATAATTTTAAACAATACTTGACCGAAAGCGACCGTACCGCCTGGGACGAATATTGTTACGAACGACTGATGGCTGGTGGTGCAAAAAGCCGACTAGCACGGTATATGCACCGATTGTCTGAGCTTGCGGCATCGAGCGGTGGGCGCGCCGATAAACAATATCTGCTCGAAGAACTTCAGCTCTATGCCGAGAGCATCATGCCGACTCCTGACGCATAGTCTCTGCACGCGGTTGAAACAAAGATATAACTACAGCAGGTGATACCGCGACATTAGGCGGAGTGCTTTACGTCCGAGGTACAGCGCACGTATCTTGGGAAAATGATGCACGACCTGACGAGTGACAATAAGTAGGCATATTACAGATACAACAACGAGCATCCAGCCAAAAAAGCTTATCTGAATGTCTGTGTTCGGAACGATACCGAGTACCAATAAATCTTCCATCTTACCACCTCTAGTAAATGATTGTGGCAAGATTATAGCAAATAATAACTAAATAGTCAATATAGTTGTATAACTACTTATGCTTAAACAGACCTTTGGTCTCCTCGGCAAGCTTCTTCAGGCGTAATTTCTCGGCTAATTCTCGTTTTTTACGCCGCCGTTTCTTGACACCCGCTCGATCTCTGTTCATGAGGGCGATAAACAATGCCGTAAAATAGCCGGTGATGGCAAGACTGAGTTGCCAGACGGCGCTTCGCTGCCAGACTAACACCGATGCGAGGGCCAGGAGTGCGACCGCTAAGGCATCATAAGCCCATTCTATAGTGGCATTGCGCGGAAATAAGTATTCGATCATTTTGCCGCCATGTTCTATGAAATATTCTCTTAACTGCTTTGCCCAACGATTGTTGAGCGACAGTAGCCCGAGCCCGCCGAGGAACAATGCGACACCGCCAGGGCCGGGCAAGAGACCGACGAAAGGTGACACGATAACCATAATATAGCCCGCAAAATCTATTACAAAGCGTTTCACATTACGTTTAACGAAATCCATACTATGTAGTATAGCCGAACAACTGAAATAGCGCTGAAGAATACGTAGCGGTAGACATCTGTCAGTATTTTTTACATATCGTTATTTCGCTTTATAATCAAAACCAAGTAAAAGTCACCTCTGTAAATATTGTATCCCAGGTAAAAACTACACGAAAAGATGCGCAAAATATACAACAAAAGCTTGAGTTCTATGCATTGGTTTGGTAGTATCTGTGATAAGCATGGGGAAAAAAGACGCACCACAAACTACGGCAAAACATGCCGTTCGTAATCCCCCCATTCGCCCAGAAAAGGGCGATTTTTTTGAATCAGAACCATCGCTGTTATATTTGGCAGACGGCACTACTTTTAAGGGGTTTGCGCCAAAAGGGCAGACGCCGTGCAAGGGCGAGGTAGTGTTCAATACGGGCATGACTGGTTATGTAGAGTCGTTAACGGACCCTTCGTACACAAACCAGATACTAGTCTTCACCTATCCGCTCATCGGCAACTACGGGGTTGACTTAACTAAACGCGAGTCGGGCAAAATCCAGGTGGCGGGTGTTGTCGTCAGTGATCTCGCGCCGCACTATAGTCACGCAGGGGCCAGCATGTCACTGCTCGAATGGCTGCAGAGCGAAAACATACCTGTGATATCACACATTGACACCCGCGCCCTGACTAAGTACTTACGCAGCAATGGCACGATGCCAGGAGCGATTGCAACGAGTCCATTGGAAGAGTTTGATCTAGAACAGCACATTGTTTCGATAGAAAAGCCCATAGTATATAACCCGGAACAGGAAAAAACCATCATCGTCGTAGACTGCGGGAGCAAAGAAAACATTATACGGTGTCTGCAAGATTTCCCCGTTCGCATCAAACGTGTCCCACACAACTACGATTATACAAATGAGCTGTACGATGCGGTACTTTTGTCGAATGGCCCTGGCGACCCAGAGTTTTACCAAGAGGCGATCGCCATAACCAAAAAGGCGATGGCCCTCGGGAAACCGATGTTTGGTATATGTTTGGGCAACCAAATCCTCGGGCTTGCCGTCGGCGCGCAAACCTACAAACTAAAATTTGGCCACAGAGGACACAACCAGCCATGTTTGGATACGACCGATAACCATGCATATATAACGAGCCAAAACCACGGATACGCGATCGATGAAAAAACTCTGCCAAAAGGTTGGTACGTGTCATTCCGCAATCTAAACGATGGTTCGGTCGAGGGGATAGCGCACAAAACAAAACCATTCTGTGCCGTTCAGTTCCACCCCGAGGCGAAGGCTGGCCCAACAGATACTCAGTGGTTATTCGAAAGGTTTATCGCATGTCTATAGCACCGAAAAATATAAAAAAAGTTGTGCTACTTGGTTCGGGCGGTTTGCGCATCGGCCAGGCGGGTGAGTTCGACTATTCTGGCTCGCAGGCCATCAAAGCACTCAAAGAAGAACACATCGAAGTCGTTCTGATAAACCCAAATATCGCAACCGTTCAAACAGATGATGACATGGCAGACCGAGTGTATTTTCAGCCGCTGCAGGTGCCGACGGTGACAAAAATCCTCGAGCGTGAGAAACCCGATGCCGTGATGCTGAGTTTTGGTGGCCAGACAGCGCTCAACTTGGGGCTGAAGCTCGATAAGCTCGGTGTTTTTAAACGTCTGGGCATCACCGTGCTCGGTACGCCGGTGGATGTTATAAAGATCACCGAAGACCGCGATCTGTTTAAAAAAGCCCTCGACGAGATTGGCACAAAAACAGCGACAAGTATCATCGCAAACACAGTCAAACAGGCAACCAAAGCGGCAAAAACCATAGGCTACCCCATAATGTTACGTTCTGGGTTTAGCCTGGGCGGGCTAGGTTCTGGTCGTATCAATAACGAAACTGAGCTCGTTAAACGCGTAAATGAAGTCATGCAGGTTGTGCCACAGGTGTTGATAGAAGAATACCTGGGTGGCTGGAAAGAAGTTGAATACGAAGTAGTACGCGACCGAGACGGCAACACGATCACTGTATGTAACATGGAAAACTTTGACCCCATGGGCATACACACGGGCGAGAGTATCGTGGTGGCACCTTCGCAGACGCTAACAGATACCGAATACCATTATCTGCGGCGGGTAGCGATCGACACCATCAACCACCTGGGGATTATCGGTGAATGCAACATCCAGTATGCGCTGCATCCGAGCTCGGGAGAATACCGTGTTATAGAAGTTAATGCGCGGTTATCACGTTCGAGCGCGCTTGCGTCGAAAGCTACGGGATATCCATTGGCTTTTGTGGCGTCAAAACTAATGCTGGGAAAACGGTTGCACGAGCTCAAAAACAGTGTGACGGGCTCGACATCGGCGTTTTTTGAACCAGCACTCGATTATATCGCGGTAAAAATGCCACGGTGGGATCTTGCAAAGCTAAAAGCGAGCGACCACACGATCGGCTCCGAGATGAAAAGTGTCGGCGAAGTTATGGCGCTCGGGCGGTCATTCCCCGAGGCGCTCCAAAAAGCCATCAGAATGCTCAACATTGGTACGCAGGGTTTGTCGCATCATCCGTACACCTTTGCAAACCCCAAAAAAGAAATCGTTGACGCGACCGACCGCCGAGTATTTGCGCTCTATGATGCACTTCGCGGCGGTGAAAGCGTCGACCAACTGCATCAGCAGTCTAAAATAGATAAATGGTTTTTGCAGCACATGGCTAACATATATATATGCGAGAAACAGATGAAAAAGACCCCTTTAACGGCTGCTTTCCTAAGAAATGCCAAACAGCTCGGGTTTTCGGATGGCTCGATAGCACGTATTGTCGGCAAGACCGAGGATCAGATACGAAGCTTGCGTCACTCACTGCGGGTTTTCCCTGTTGTGAAACAGATAGATACACTCGCTGGTGAGTTTGACGCCGAAACCAACTATCTGTACATGACGTACCACGGCGAAACCGACGACGTCCAGCCGCTCGGTAACAGCGCAACGGTGATACTCGGTTCGGGACCGTACTGCATCGGTTCATCGGTCGAGTTTGATTGGTGCGCAGTAAATACCGCCAAAACATTGTCACGGCGAGGCCATAAAACGATCATGGTTAACTCAAACCCAGAAACAGTGTCGACCGACTTTGATCGGTCCGATAGGCTGTACTTTGATGAACTAACGCTCGAACGAGTGAGGGACATCATTGACTTTGAAAAGGCCAGGGGGACCGTCGTGTCAGTCGGTGGGCAGATCGCCAACAACTTAGCACTGCCACTTGCCAGCGAGGGTTACCAAATACTTGGTACTTCGGCGCAAGGCATCGACGGGGCAGAGGACCGACACAAGTTTTCCTCCATGCTAAATCGGTTAGGTATCGACCAGCCAGAATGGCAGCAGATAACGACGCTACCTGCGGCCAAGAAATTTGCGAGTCAGGTCGGCTACCCACTGTTGATACGCCCTTCGTATGTACTATCGGGTGGGGCAATGAACGTCGTTAGAAGCGACAAAGAACTTGAACAATATCTGCAGGAAGCAACACGGCTTTCACCCGACCATCCGGTAGTTATTTCGCAGTTTATCCTAAACGCCAAAGAGCTCGAGATCGACGGTGTGGCCAAGGACGGCAAACTGATCATCTATGCAATGTCTGAACACATCGAAAATGCGGGAGTGCACTCGGGTGATGCGACAGTCGTGTATCCGGCGCAGCGCCTATACCTAGAAACGGTTCGCCGCGCAAAAACTATCGCAAAACAAGTTGTGCGCGAGCTAAACATTACGGGGCCGTTCAATATTCAGTTTATTGCCAAAGATAACGACCTAAAGGTCATCGAGTGCAATGTTCGGGCGTCGAGATCGTTCCCGTTCGTCTCCAAAGTGTCGGGGCACAATTTCATTGCGATTGCGACTGACGCAATACTCGGCATCGAAAACACCGAGACATATCAAACGTTTGACCTCGACCATGTCGCAGTAAAAACACCGCAGTTTTCGTACAACCGGCTCAAGGGTGCCGACCCGGTTGCAGGAGTCGAGATGGCTTCAACAGGCGAAGTAGCCTGTATCGGTGCAGACCTGGAGGAAGCATTCATGACCTCGTGGCTTGCGACCGAGCAGCATATCGATGGTAAACGAATCTTCGTCAGTCTTCCCGACGAACAAAAGCCGCGGTTCGTCGATGAACTCCGTCAGCTGCATGAAAAAGGATGGACGATATATGGAACGCAAGGCACACACGACTATTTTAGCGATTTCGGTATACCAATAAAACGGCTGCACAAAATCCAGGAGGGTGTCGAGCCGAGCGTTGCCACGGCGATCACGAGCAGGAAATTTGACATCATGATAAACATCCCGTCGCTAACTGACACGGGTGATGCGCAGCGCATCCGCCGCCTAGCCGTCGATAACCATATACCGCTTTTCACTAACGCAGAAACAGGGCGATTGTTTGTCCGCTGTTTGGGCGAGGGTGTCGACGGGCGACTTGTTCCAAAACACTGGCGTGAATACGTCCCAGCTAACTAAGGTTTTTCGACCGAAACATGCGACGAAGCGTTGAAACTGCGTTTGGCACAAGCGACCGAAGTCGTTCAACACGCTGCTTGCGCTTTGTGTCGATCATGTCGGCTAAAACCGCACCAACCAAATCTTTGTCGAGGTAGCTGATGTGCTCGTCGACCATAGCGCTTTCATATATAAACTGATAAGGCCGGACGAGTAACGGTAGCGTCTGCCAAAGTACCACGTACAACGCAAACAGCGCAAGTAACGCGAAAGGTGCAGTTATGATGCTGAGACGGGTAAGGTCGGCGTTATTTTGGAGCGCGATGAATACTAAAACAGTCATAGCGATAAAGCTCGCCGCAGCTAGACCAGCGTATATTTTCAGACTCCGCACGGTTGCAGATCTGAGCGATCGATATTCGCCTAGTACCGCGTACCGCACTTGCTCGACGTGTGCAAAGAAAGCGGCTCGTTCGCCTGGAGTTGTGGCGTGCTGCTCCGCCTCGTCATATGAGGCCGGTTCAAAGCCAGTAGCAATTTCCGTTAGGTGGATGTCATAGTCACGCCTCAAGCTTTCGTCCTTGAGGACGCCGTAAGCTTCATTTATCTGCAGCATTTCAGCCGGATCGCCGCCAAGGTCTGGGTGACAGCGTTTTGCGGCATCGCGGTACGCTTGTTTTACTTCATTTAGCGTTGCGGTCGGAGTGATGCCGAGGACTTCGTAGTAGGTGAGGTCCGACGGGTTATTTTTCATGGTCATTTTTCTGCGCTTTTAGAAAATTGCAGTGCGAAACTCGTCGGATGCGTTTTTTGACACGGTCAAGTTCTCGGCGCGTTAAGATAATGTCGATATATTCGGCGGCTTCATTTTCGGTTATTTCGCTGTGTGAGTTGTCGACCACCTCAAGCTCATAGGTATAGCGGTCGGCAAAATAATGAGCCAACGTATTTTGGTAGTAATATACTGCGGGTGCGACGAAAATGACGAGCACGGTGAGGGCCACCACGCTATCGTTTGGCCAGAGCACGAGCCCAGAGATGCCACCAACCAGGCAGAAAAATACGCAGATATACAACCGTGTCATGAAACTTTGACGACGTTTGTCCATTTCGTCGTACAGATAATCGCGTTTGACGGGGTCATGCCATCGGTCGGCGTGCCATATTTCTTTGCTATGTAATATATCTAGACCCATCCCCATGCCCCCTATGTATTTAGCATATCTGTGGTGGGCGACCGAGTCAAACGATTTGCAGCTGTAGATTTGACCACCAAAACAGAGGACTATATCAATAGTAGGGTAGAAAAAAGTTACAAAAAAGCGTATACTAGACCGACTTATGCATGACAAAATTGTGGTAAAAGGTGCCCGTGAGCACAACCTGAAGAATATCGACGTAACTATCCCGAGAGAAAAGTTGGTAGTGATTACTGGCCTCAGTGGGTCTGGCAAATCGAGCCTAGCGTTTGACACCATCTATGCCGAGGGACAGCGACGATACGTCGAGAGTCTCAGTGCCTACGCACGTCAGTTTTTGGGCCTGATGGAAAAACCAGATGTCGACCAGATCGACGGTCTCAGCCCCGCTATTTCTATCGACCAAAAGTCGACCAGCCGTAACCCACGGAGCACGGTCGCAACAGTTACCGAGATATACGACTACCTGCGTCTGCTGTTTGCACGTATCGGCGTGCCACATTGCCCAGTTTGCGGCAAAGAAGTAAAGCGCCAGACGATAGCAAATGTCATCGAACAGGTCTCCGTCCTCGAAGAAGGTGCGAAACTCATGATATTGGCGCCCGTTGTCGTTGATAAAAAAGGCGCATTCGAACATATCCCCGAGCAATACCAACGGGCAGGGTTTGCCCGTGCGAGGGTCGACGATGTAGTCTATGCACTCGATGAATTCCCAGAGCTCGACAAAAACATCCGCCACCATATCGAAGTAGTCGTCGACCGACTCGTCAATAATGAGGAGTCTCGGACACGGTTAGCCCAGAGTATCGAACAGGCGATGGAAGTTGCCGATGGCAAGCTGAAAACCCTCAACGCCGACACAAACGAAGTTAATGTATACAGCCTAATGTACGCCTGCGTTGATCATCCAGAAGTTGCCATCCCCGAGCTGGAACCGCGAACGTTTAGCTTTAACAGCCCACACGGCGCTTGTCCCGTCTGTACGGGGCTGGGGAACCGTTTGGTGGTTGACCCCGAGCTAGTCATTCCAAATGGTCGGCTGACCATTGCCGAGGGTGCGATACGTCCCTTCAACCGCATAAATATGGATAACTGGTATGTCCGCAAAATCCAGGCAGTTGGCGAAAAGTACGGCTTTAGCATGCACGAGCCGACTGGGAAGATCAGTGAGGCAAACCTGCAGCGAATATTATTAGGAACAGGCGATGAATCGTACAACGTTTCACTCGGCGGTGGACGAGCGTTCAACACGACGTACGAAGGAGTCATCCCGAACCTCGAACGTCGACACAAAGAAACCGAGAGCGACTTTATGCGCCGAGATATCGAGCGGTTCATGCAGGAAAAGCCATGCGCAACCTGCAAAGGTCGACGCCTAAAACCCGAAATACTAGCCGTCACGGTCGGCGGTCAATCTATCATGGATATCTGCGAACTTTCCATCGACGATGCGGTCAAACATTTTGCTTCGCTCAAACTAAATACGCGCGATGCAAGCATTGCACGCCTGGTGCTCAAAGAAATCTTGGCGCGCCTACAGTTTTTACAGGACGTCGGGCTGAACTACCTGACACTGCTACGGAGTGCAACGACGCTCAGCGGTGGCGAGGCGCAGCGCATTAGACTCGCAACTCAAATCGGTTCGGGTCTCATGGGCGTGCTATATGTGCTCGACGAGCCGAGCATTGGGCTACATCAACGCGACAACGGTCGACTTATCGGCACATTGAAGCATCTGCGCGACCTAGGAAATAGCGTCATCGTCGTCGAGCATGACGAAGAAACCATTCGCACTGCCGACTACTTACTCGATATCGGGCCAGGCGCAGGCATCCATGGTGGCCATGTCGTGGCCGAGGGAACGCCGAGCGAAGTCGAAAAAACAGCCGGCAGTATCACAGGGCAATATTTGTCGGGCAAGCTAGAAATAGCTATACCCAAAACCCGACGAAAGGGCAATGGCAAGTTTTTGGTCGTAAAAGGCGCCCGAGAAAACAACCTCAAAAATGTTACCGCAACGATTCCCCTCGGTGAGCTCGTCGTGGTGAGCGGCGTGAGCGGTAGCGGCAAATCGAGCCTTATCAACGACATCCTCGCCAAAGAGCTCCAAGCCCGGCTGCACCGCGCATCGACCGTCCCAGGTCGTCACGATGACATCGAGGGTATCAAAGAACTCGATAAAGCCATCATTATCGACCAATCACC
>CAZLLY010000002.1:20053-47698 GCA_964560755.1 uncultured Candidatus Saccharibacteria bacterium
GAGTTGTTTGCCAGCGTTCCCGAGGCAAAACTTCGAGGTTACCAGGCGGGTCGTTTTAGTTTCAATGTAAAAGGTGGTCGCTGCGAAAATTGTTCCGGTGACGGCATCATAAAAATTGAAATGCATTTTTTGCCCGATGTGTATGTGCCCTGCGAGGTTTGTCACGGCCAGCGATACAACCGAGAAGCACTCGAAATCCATTACAAAGGCAAAAATATTGCCGATATCCTAAGTATGACCTGCGAACAGGCGCTCGACTTTTTTGGGAACATCCCCGCCATTGCGCGCAAGCTGCAAACGTTAGTCGATGTCGGCCTAGGCTATATTGCACTTGGTCAGTCGGCGACGACGCTCAGTGGTGGTGAGGCACAGAGGATAAAACTTGCAAGCGAGCTCAGTCGTCGGCCGACTGGTCGAACATTGTACATCCTCGACGAGCCAACAACGGGCCTCCATATGGCAGATGTCGAAAAATTACTCGGTGTCATGCAGGCACTCGTCGATGCAGGGAATAGCATGATCGTCATCGAACACAACCTAGACGTCATAAAATGCGCCGATTGGTTGATAGACATGGGGCCAGAAGGCGGCGCGGCGGGTGGTCAGATCGTGGCCGAGGGCACGCCAGAGCTCATCGCCAAAAACGCTGTCAGCTACACAGGCCAGTATCTAAAACAAATGCTGTAGTTTGTTTCCTGTCGTCATGTACCTATGCCAGCATCTTGTGCTAGCATTGTTAGCTATCGAGTGCCGTCAATAGCGCGCGCCCATACTTTTCAGGGTGGTCCAGCAAGTCATTTGGGACGCGATTGTTTTCACATGGGTAGGGGTCCAGCGATGCGATGGTGTCCTCTGATAATGAAACGATTTTACCTAGCTCACCGTTTGTGAACGGCACGACCCTGACAGACACAGGGTTTGCACCGCACCGTATCGTAAATTCTGCAGAGCGTGTATCACTTGAAATCGTAGATCTAGCACCATACGTTGCAATTGCTGTATATATATCACCCTTAAGCACAGCGTTTGATTCATCAATTTTCCAGTTAAACGGCTTAGGTGGTTTGGTGTTTTCGGTTTTTGTTGATGTCGGTTTCGGAGTAGTCGACTCAGCTGGTGTTGTCGGAGAGGTAGTTGTATCGTCAGTAGCCTCGGCGCTAGGCGTCGGGGTAGGCGACGATGTATAAACCGTCATGTGCGGTAATTGGGTGATTTCGGGCGCAGAAGAGGCGGTAGATATCGGTATAAATGGAGTTGATGTGCTCTGACTACGTAACGCATCGCCAATGCCTTGAGTACTATTGGCTAGATCTGAAAATACCGTTTTTAATCCTAATGGAACGGCTACTAATGCTACGCTAGCTACAGCAATACCAACGTACGCGTCTCTCCTAATCTCGCGTCGTCTTTCATCTGAAAAATAAGGTTTCATATATGCCTATTTTAACACACATATATATAAATGTAAAATATATCGTATTGTGTATTGACATCAAATTAGTCTTCAATACATAGAGAGGTAAATGAAGTAAAAATCGCCCCTGTAAAAAAACACATCCCAGGTAAAATACGTTATTTATTGGGGTTGAGCATATCGACCGCACCGTTTAGTTCGGCGACGGCAAGCAGTAGACTTCCATATAATGTAGGATGTTTTATGACAGATGCTTTTACCGCGCCATCATCGTTGCATGGGTTAGGGAAGGCCTCTGGGTATCCGTGTTCTGAGTAGCTGTTTACGAGTTTGCCGTGGTTGTAGGTGTCGAGATCGGCGTAAGGGGTGTCTCCTTCGCAGCGCAAGTGTACTTTTGCGGCTCGGTCGGTGCCGCCCGCGGTCACTATTTGCTGGGTCAGTGTGCCCGAACGTGTATCCTTGGCCGTGTAGGTAAACCAAATGCCTGTTTTTGAGCTAGGTGTTTTCTGAGTTGCCGACGGTGAAGTGGCCGGTGTTGTCTGGCTTGGTGTCTGTGGCTCTTGCGATGGGGTGAAGCTTGTCTCAGGAGTCTGCGGGCTAGCTGTTTCACTTGGCAATGCCACGGCTGAGGCTGAGGCTGATGCTATTGAAGCCGGTTCATTTGTCGAGTCATGCGCAGAGCTCAAAATACCGATTCCGACGGCAGCAAACGCGGCTACACCTGCTGCAGCGATGATACGTTTAGTGTACTTTTTCTCGGATGGTTTAGGAGGTTGTGGTGGATAATTTTCAAAGTCTGCCATGAATACTATTATACAACAAATATCAAAATAATACTAAGGACGGCTGAATAACAGAACGCTTAGCGGGTTTCTTTGCGGAGGAGAATACGGATTTCTCGCTTGGTGCCTTCGATGACGCTTCGTCGTCTTTCGGGGTCTTTGACGATGTGAAATATCATTGGTGATACTGAAAGGGCGATGATGATGAGGGCGGCAATCTCGACGTTTATTCCGGCTTTATGCAGGGCGTCTCCAGCAAAATAACCGAGATAGGTAAAGCTAGACGTCCACAGTGCCGCACCGACAATGTTGTAAGCCAAAAACTGACGGTAGGGCATTTTACTAACACCCGCGACAATCGGCACAAAGGTGCGTATTATCGGCACAAAACAGGCGAGGATGATGGTCGTAGGCCCGTGTTTTTCATAAAACTGTTCGGCCCGCATCAAGTTTTCGCGGCGGAAAAACCGTGAATTTTTACGTTCAAACAAGCGTCGTCCTACCTTGTGGCCAAACAAATACCCCGTGTTTTCACCGAGTGTAGCGGCGATAAACAGTAGAAACACAAATAGATGAATGTTTATGTGAAAACCAACGTCACCGTGTTGTGCCTGTTGCACTAAAAATCCAGCCGTAAAAAGCAGGCTGTCACCGGGCAAGAAAAACCCAAAAAGCAAACCACTTTCGGCGAAAATGACGAACAGTACCGCGATAACGCCAATACCTGTGATGAAGTTTATCAAGGCTTCCATACCGTATTATTGTACAGTACTTCGCATTTATACCTAAAAGTGCTATACTATTCGGGATTACATAGGAAAACATAAGGAGAGGAACCAATGTCTGATCAAATTTCACTCGCCGTCGATCCTCGCGATACTCTCGGCAAATCAGTTAAAAAACTTCGCGCACAGGGTGTAGTTCCCGCTGTCGTACATAACCATGGCAAGGAATCGACCCACGTTCAGGCCGAATACCAAAAACTAGCCAAAGTTGTTCATGCCGCTGGGCGACACCACCCAGTTGAGTTGACCGTCGATGGCAAAAAAGTCACGGCAATCATCCGCAGCATTACGCGTGATCCAAAACTACACACCATCACGCATGTCGTGTTTAACGCCGTTAACGCCAACCAAAAAGTTGAGGCCGAGATCCCGGTCAAACCAAAATACGCCGAAGGCAACGAGTCTAGCCCGGCTGAACGCGCTGGTTTGATCGTCCTGTCTCAGATCGATGAAGTTGAAGTAAAAGCGTTGCCAAAAGATCTTCCTGACGAATTGTTCTATGACGCAGAGAAGCTCGTCGAAGTCGGAGACCACGTTACCGTTGCTGACCTCATCGCACAGACGGGTGTCGAGATCGTGACCGACGCAGGTCACTCAGTAGCGACTGTGTTTGAGCCAAGCGCTCTTGCCGCTGCAAACGAAGCTGCAGCCGGTGATGCCGAGGTAGCTGCACCTGCCGCCGAAGGCGATGAAGCAACACCTGCCGAAGGTGCCGCCGCAGAAGCCAAAGAGTAACAGCACTTTTTCTCATAAAAGCACTCGGAGGCTCCGGGTGCTTTTAGTTTGGTTAGATGTCAGTTACGTAGGTGGGCTATTCAGACAATAAGCTAAGCTGTCAACCTCAGTTAAAAGCCCCAGGGCTCATTAACCAGAGTCTCAAACCCCGTCATTCCCATGAAAATGGGAGTCCGTCATAGTTTAAAATAACTAGGTTACTTTAGTAATTACTGGACCCCCGCGTGCGAGGGGATGACGATGGTTAGGGGGTTTGAGGCCGGGGTTGTCTATGATTCTTGCAGGAATCCGCCGGATTGGTGTTTCCATAGTCGGGCATAGGTACCGTTTTTCTTGGATAGTAGCGCGTCGTGTGTGCCTTCCTCGACGATTTTCCCATCATCAAGTACGATGATTCGGTCCATACGCTGAATGGTGCTAAGGCGATGCGCGATAATAACGGCAGTTTTTCCGCGTAGCAATTCCCACATTGCGTCCTGGATGAGTTTTTCGCTCTCGCTGTCGAGTGCACTGGTGGCTTCATCGAGAACCAATATAGGCGCGTTTTTGAGGATGGCGCGGGCGATAGCCACTCGCTGTCGTTGCCCGCCGCTCAGTTTGACGCCGCGCTCCCCGACGATTGTGTCAAACTCATTCGGCAGTCTGGTGATAAACTCGTCTGCATAGGCCAGATGAGCGGCTTTTTTTACTGCAGTAACCGAAGCGGTGGGCCTGCCGTAGGAAATATTTTCAAGAATAGTGCGGTGGAATAGTAGCGGTTCTTGGGGTACATAGCCAACGGCATCTCGCAGACTCGTCTGGGTGACTTCGCGGATATCATGACCGTCTACCTCAATACTGCCATCCTGTACGTCGTCAAACCGGAGCAAAAGCCTCGTGAGTGTCGTCTTGCCACCGCCGCTAGGACCAACAAGCCCGACTTTTTCACCTGGTTTTATGTGTAGGTTGAGTTTACTAAAAACAGTTTGGTTACTATGTTTCTCGGTGTATGAAAATGACACGTTATTAAAATCGATGGATCCCTGCTTAACTTTTAGTGCCTCGGCATCATCTGCATCTTTAACCTCGTATTCTTCGCTCAGTATCTGAGCCATGGGTGATGCTTTCAAAAATGCTTCCTCGACATTGCGTGTAATCGTATTTATATCAAAGAGGCGCATCACCAGTGACATGGTGTATGAAAAAGCGAAAATGCCGACACCAAGTGACGTTGTATCGTTCGAAGAAAACAAATAGACGAAAAGCAGTAGTCCAGCGAGCCCGCCGAGCAAAAATCCCATGCGGTTGCTTCCGTTTACAGTTGCGCGTTGCCAGTCATGGACGCGTAACTCTCGCAATGTTCTGCCGAGAGAATCACTCGCGTGCGTCTCCCGCGCCTCGGCGGCAAACGTTTTGACGGTGGCGGCGTTGACGATGCTGTCTGATATATGTGAAATGAGTGCTTTGCTTGCTTGTAGCCTAGTGTTTCGCAGGGAATACCGTTTGGTGCTTTCACGGTATGCCCAAATGAGGGTAATGACCACCAAAAAGAGTAGATACAAACCAAGTTGCCACGAGCCAACCGCAATAATAATAAGCCCAAATATAACACTGAGCAGCAGTGGTCCGCCAGATGTCATAACGACACTACTAAGGGCTAGGTATACGTCGGGGAAGTCGATTGCGTCTGAGACAAGCTTGCCGCCCACGATGTTGTTGTGGAACCTAAGCCCACGGTTTAAGACTGCCACGACAACATCATGTTGCAAATCGTACGCGACGTGTGCCTGCAGCTTCGTAAAAGCTAAAAATCCGATGCGGTCTAACACGACTGACACAACAATCGCAATACATAGCCACAGCATGTTATGCCAAAATGCACCCGTGTGGTGCAGTGACGACGCGAGTGTCTGACTGGCGAAAAACGGAACAACGGTACCGATGCCAAGCGCTGCAACAGGCTGGAGTATACTCAGCCAAAACAGTTTCTTGTGTCGCATCGTAGCACGCCAATATAATCGCACCGTCTGCGCATGTATCCGTTCTTTTTTTCTCCGTGGCATATAGTATATATTGTACCCGATTTCCGCCGCATCGCCACACTCGTCGCAACCCCCCAATTCGCCTTCCACCCCCGCCAACTTTCTGCGTCAAGGACGGACCCTGACGCAAACACCTTGAAACAGAACTTTTTTGTACTTTTTGCGTCAGGGTCCGTCCTTGACGCAGGGGGAGTTGAAGCTACGGTGCTTGGGGTGTGGTAGAAGGCTGAAAGAAGGCTAATCTTCGATGAAGCCGCCACTTTGGCGGGCCCAAAGTTTGGCGTATGTACCACCGCGGTCGAGGAGCTCGCGGTGCGTGCCGTCCTCAACGATGCGCCCGTTATCGAGCACGATAATCCGGTCCATGTGCTGGATGGTGCTGAGCCTGTGGGCGATGGCGATGGTCGTGCGCCCCTCCATCAGTTTCCAAAGTGCCTTCTGGATGAGCGCCTCACTTTCGCTGTCGAGGGCGCTGGTTGCTTCGTCGAGCACCAAGATGGGCGCATCTTTGAGCATGGCGCGTGCAATAGCGATGCGTTGTCGCTGCCCACCGCTGAGTTTCACGCCTCGTTCACCGACGAGCGTCTCGTAGCCTTCGGGAAGCCCTGCGATAAACTCGGCGGCGGTTGCCATCACAGCGGCGCGCTTGATGTCATCTGCTGTCGCACCGACTTTGCCATATCCAATATTTTCGGCCAGGCTACGGTGGAACAATAGTGGCTCCTGAGGCACATAGGCTATCGATCGGTGTAAATCATCCTGTGAAATCGCAGCAATATTTTGTCCATCCAAACAGATTTTGCCGTCATCTATGTCTGAAAACCGCATGAGTAACCGGGTAAAAGTGGTTTTTCCAGACCCACTGTGCCCGACGAGTCCGACTTTTTCACCTGGTTTTATGGCAATAGACAGAGTGTCAAATATGGGCTTTTCTGCACCGTCGTGAGTAAAGGTTACCTTGTCAAAAATGACACCACCATCAGATGTACGTAGTTCCTGCGGCTCGTCGACGTCGACTACTTCTGGTTTTTCTGACAGGATTTTGGACATGTCGTAAGCATCGCCGAACCCGCGGTTGTAAGCGCGCATGCTATCGTTACCAAAACGGAAAAGGTGCTCAGTGATGACCGATGTGTAGCTCACGATCAAAAATACTGTCCCGACATCTTGCTTGAACACGACTACTGAGATGACGGCAAGTACAAAAGATCCCGCCGCGATTGTCCGACCTATGATTCCAAATGCATTCATCTGCAGCTGATGTAGGTGTGCAAAACGGAAAGCCTGCGTCCGTGTTTTGATAGTGGCGTCGTGAAACCGAGCACTTTCTTCCTCGCCCCTAGCGTAACTTTTTATTGTTGTGACATTGGTGATTGCATCAGCGAGCATACCGGTTTGTTTGCTCTCGGCTGCTGCCCATTTGGTTGCAATACGCCTGATAGGCCTTGATATTTTGAGTGCAACTACGATATAGATGCAGCTGAGTGCGATGAGCCCCAGCACGAAATAGGGTGCTTTTGGCAGCAGTAATACTATGGTTGCAAGTATGCTGATTACCATCGGGTAAACCTGGAATATTGTGGTGTCTGCGATGCGTGAGTAGCTGCTGATGAGTTTGTTACTCTGCGAAACTAACGACCCACCAAAGTGGTTGGCGTGAAATGTTGCGCTGTGTTTGAGTAGGTGCGTAAACACGTCCTCGGCTATGTTTTGCTGGACGCGTAGCTCTAGTCGCCAAACAAAATAGTCGACAAAGCGCCACGTGATGATACCCAGTAGTGCGACGCAGCTATAGAGCACTATTTGCCCACCAAAAGTGCTCCAGAGCTCATTTGAGGTGTGCATTCCTCTACTGAGCCTCTCAATTGCGTGGGCGATGATGAGCGGGGGAATAAATGAGTTTATGACAATAGTAATCGGTATAGTGATCGCGACACCCCACAAATACAGCGGGTACTGTTTTACAATGCTCCAGTAATATCTGAGCGATAGCAGCGATTTTTCTTTGTCGATTTGATCTGTTTTGCGTCTTTTCATAGCACGGCGCTCCTTTTTGCCGGCGGTAGTCTCTGGGAAACAATTATCTATTATCTATAGTAGAGGTGAAATGCGAGCCGTCAAGGCGCTGCGAACACCAATAGTATGTTTGGTACAATTCATTTTCTAGCGCCTTTCCGTTACATTTGTAATACTCACAACTATATCACCTCTGTAAAAAATATTCAATTATAAAATGAAGTAAAAACTCAAGAGGTTAAAATGCTGAATGGAGTGAAACGAGCCTCAAATGTCGAACGTATCGTTAGGCAGAGCGGTACATATTTTGTTATACTGCTGCATATGCAAAAGGTGTTACTTTACTACAAATTTACTCCCGTCAAAGACCCAGAGCTGTTGCAGCTATGGCAAAAAACGCTATGCGACAGCCTAAATCTGCGCGGTCGCATACTGGTGAGCGCGCAGGGCATCAACGGTACCGTCGGTGGTGATATCGAGGATTTGAAAGCATACGTACGCATAACCAAAAAATTCCCGGGCTTTAAGGATATTTTGTGGAAATGGAGCGATGGAGCCCGCGAGGATTTCCCGCGCATGAGTGTCAAGGTTAAACCAGAGTTGGTTGCATTTGACACGGTCGATGAGATACAGGTCGATGAAAAAGGCGTCGTCGGCACTGGCCCACACCTGAAACCACATGAAGTCAATGAGTTGGTCGAAAAATAGGGCGATGATGTGGTGTTTTTTGACGGGCGAAACCAATACGAGGCTAAAGTCGGCCGGTTCAAAAATGCCGTCGTACCAGACACGCGCACGAGCCGGGATTTTAAACGTGAACTCGAGAGCGGCAAGTACGATGAGCTAAAGAAAAAGAAAGTCATCAGCTACTGCACGGGTGGCGTACGCTGCGAAATGCTGAGCGTCATGATGAAAAATCGTGGGTTCGAGGAAGTCTACCAGATTGACGGCGGCATCGTTAAATACGGCGAGGCCTACGGTGACGATGGGCTATGGGAAGGCCAACTTTACGTGTTTGATGGCCGCATGGGTGTGAATTTTTCCGACCACACCAAAACCATCGGTGAATGCATCCACTGCGCGGGCTCAACGAGTAACTACGAAAACTGTGCCAACCCAAGCTGTAACGAACTCGTCCTCATTTGCGAAACATGCATGAAAGACCCAAAAAAGTTGTATCACACCAAAGATTGTGAACAGAAAAATGTCCAACACGCAGCATGATAGTGAGGCATTAGCTGTCGGGCAACAGGTGTTTACGGCGTGCGCGTTTATCTGGCATGATTTTGATGGTGTTCGAAAGGTATTTTTAGCGAGACGGGCCGATACGAAGAAGTTTTTACCCGGCGTCTACGAGTTACCCGGAGGGCACATTGACTTTGGTGAAGATCTCAAGGCGGGATTAGCGCGAGAAATCATGGAAGAGCTCGGTATGCGTGTTGAGGTTGGTGAAGTTGTCGATGTGTTTACCTATATGAATGATATTAAACAGTCGCAGTCGATAGAGGTGATCTATTTTACCCAATTTGCTGATCCAATCGAACAAATTAGCATTAAGCCCGAAGACCACAGCACCTACGGTTGGTTTGCGGAAAACGAACTTGAGCAAACGTATGCGAACGCCAAAGACGCCGATGACCCCGAAGTTGTAATCATACGCAAGGCATTTAAACAGCTAGGGAGTGCCTGATGCCGCATATCCATACCGAGCCGGGGCAACATGATATGACGGTGAGTGCGTATATCATCAGGCGTGGAAATGACGATTGGAAGTGCCTCGTCCATTTTCATAAAAAGATCGAGAAACTGATGCAGATAGGTGGCCACATCGAGATTGACGAGTCACCGTGGCAGGCTGTCGTTCATGAAATTGAAGAAGAAAGCGGGTATCGCACCGATGAGCTAACAGTGCTGCAGTTTACTAACGACCGGGTCAAAGATGGTGGCAATGTATTGCATCCGCTTCCGTTCTCGATGAATACACACCATGTCCTCATAAAAACACCAAGTGGCGCTGTCGACCACTATCACTCAGATTCATGTTATGGGTTTATTGCGGCCGCAGAGCCAAAACGGGCAGTCAAAAGCGAAGAATCTACCGACCTACGTTGGCTAACGTTACCTGAGCTAGCCGAGTCGGCGCGGGCAGGGGAACCGCTCGAAGACGTAGTGGATATTTATACATTTTTGCTGAGTCATGCCGATGGAATGTTCCATGTTGACTCGCAAACTTTTTCGCTTGATGAGCCTGTCGATAAAAGCGTGAAATATAGTAAATGAAAGACTCACAGTCGCCCACTAAAAGACTCAGGCTGACTCAGTTTGGTAACCCGATTCTACGCCAAGTGGCGCGGACTTTAAGCACCCAGGAAATAAAATCAAGTAAAATACAGTCACTAATAACATATATGCGACAATTAAATGCGGTAAAACAGTACGGTATTGGGCTCGCTGCCCCCCAGGTTGGAGTGAGTGTTGCGCTCAGTATTATCGGAATAAAACCGACACCAACACGTCCCGAGCTAGAACCGTTTGATGCAGTTATTATCAACCCGACATACGACGGCATTGGCAGGCGAACGGGTATGTGGGAAGGCTGTCAAAGTTCTGGAAGCGGCAAAAACACGCTCTATGCAAAAGCGCTTCGGTACAAACACATTCATGCAACCTGGTTTGATGAAAATGCCGAGCTGCAAGAAGCGCAGCTCAGTGGTTTCGTTGCGCATGTTTTTCAGCACGAGACCGACCATCTGAATGGCATATTATTCGTCGACAGGGTCAGCGACACTCGTACATATATGTTGGCTAGTGAGTATAGAAAACTGATACGACGACGTGGATAAAATTGACAAATACAGTATGATTGTCTATAGTTTTATTTGAAATAGGTAATAGTAACTGAGAGGTCATAAGATGAAAAAGTTAGTAGCATTGTTAGTGATTGTCATGGTCGTAGCCATGAATACGCTCATTGTCGTACCGGTATCCGCCCTTACGTTGCCCTACGACTCTAGTGCGTGTGGCTCCAAGAACGATACCATCGGTCTGAATCAATCATCAACTGGTCGCGCTATTAGAATCGGATATCGTTCAACGAAAAAATACGGCTCAACGGGTACCTGCGTGAAGCACATACAAGAAAGTCTTAACGCATATTTCTGTACATCTGGCACCAAACTTGTAGCTGACGGGATTTATGGCGCAAAGACCAAGCGTGCGGTATATCGACTACAGCAAGTTGCAAAAAGTAAAACATGGTACGAAGCGAATCCATATACTGTTTCTATCAAAGTTGATGGCATATATGGACCTCAGTCTTACGGGCTAACCTATGTTGCATGGACAGGTTGGTTGGGCGGCCGAGCAAGCTGCGAATAGGCCTTTTACGCTGTCGCCTACCCCAACTCCTTTCACTATAGACAATTCATCTTTATCAAACATCCGCGTAAATATACAAAACTAGTTATGTTTTTGTAAGAATTCATACCAAACGGGGCAGTTTGAGGGTGTATGATAACGATATAATTAAAGGAGGCCTGGGGTGAGTATCAATCTTTTTGCGGTGCTAGTTGCGACAGTTGCACAATTTGTAGTTGGAGCGGTTTGGTATATGCCGCTTTTTGGTAACGTATGGGGCAAGATTCACGGTTTTGAAAAATATAGTAAAAAAGAACAGGCAGAAATGCAAAAAAGTATGATGCCCTGGATGGTGGTGCAGTTTATCCTTGGGGGCTTGTCGGCGTTCTATGTTGCGATGTTTGCGAGTATCTTACCAGAGTATTCGGTCTATACCCTCGCTTTTTGGGCATGGATTGGCTTTATCGTACCAACGCAGGCGTCAGCAGTCATATTTGGTGGTACTGCACCCAAGTGGATGTCGACCAAGATCGCCGTTATGGCCGGCGGAGCACTGGCTTGTATGATGGTGACGGCATTTGTAATAAGTTTCATGCAGTAAACCGAGCATGGAAATAAGTTTTCAGTCAAAAGTATATAAATACCCTTCCACGGGTGGATGGACGTATTTGAAATGGGCCGAATCGGTGAAGACGTTCGGCACGCGTGGTACGGTGAAGGTGCGCGGAACATTTGACGGTGAACCGTTCTACACGTCGTTTATGGCGCTCGGTGACGGCACACATATGCTGCCCATCAAAGCGGTGACACTAAAAAAGATTAACAAAACCGTTGGCGACACGGTGACGGTGATTATTACGGAACGCAAATAACAAGGGAACAGGGACTTATGGGAAATATAGTGGTGCATTTTGAAATATATGTCGATGACATTGCGCGGGCAAAACGGTTTTATACTGATGTGCTCGGTTGGGCGTTTCAGGACATGGGAGAGAAAATGGGGAACTACGTTTTGGTTTTCCCGAGTGGTGAAATAGAGCAAGGGCCAGCCAAAGTCGGCGTTAACGGCGGCATGTTGCTACGACCCGGGCCGAAACCACAGGACGATACTGCGGCACCAAGTGCATTTGTCTGCACAGTTGCCGTTGACGATATTGCGGCAACCGTCGCAAAAGTTGAGGCGGCTGGTGGACGTGTTGATATGCCGATCGGCGATGTGCCGGGTGTGGGACAACTCGCCTATGTACGTGACACCGAACTGAACCTCGTTGGGTTGCTGCAGCCAAACATGCAGACGGCGGACGGCGAGAGCAACTAATGGCGCGTGCAAAATTATAGGAACAATATAACAACTAAAAATGTGAGATGACTGGTACAATATACCGATGAAACAATTTTACCGCCTGCTGGCCAATACGCTTATCGCCAATGTGACCACGAGTTATCTGTGGTTTGCGCTGACATTTTGGCTGTACCTCGAAACAAAATCTGTCCTCGCGACCGCCGTTGTTGGTGGCTCGTATATGTTGCTCGTGGCTTTTTGTGGGTTGCTGTTTGGAACTTTCGTCGATAAAAACTATAAAAAACGGGTCATGGTATGGTCGTCGTCCGTTAGTGCGGGTGCATACATACTTGCTGGAGTTATTTACCTACTTGTTGGCGAACAACAGTTGGCTTATCTGGCGTCACCGTGGTTGTGGTTGTTTGCCTCCATTGTGCTTGTTGGGGCGGTGGTAGAAAACCTCCGAAACATTGCGCTGTCGACCACAGTCACGATTATGGTGCCAAAAGCTGAGCGTGAAAAAGCGAACGGGCTGATTGGCTCAGTCTCGGGTGTGGCATTTCTTGTGACGTCAGTGCTGAGCGGCCTGTCTATTGGCTACCTTGGGCTCGGCTGGACGCTTGTCGTTGCAGTCAGCCTGACTGTAGTGGCACTCATACACCTGATGACCGTCAAAATAAACGAGAAGAAAATCGTCCACGACCCAGCGCTAGACGGTAAACACATTGACTTCAGAGGGGCAACAAAGGCCATTTCGCGTATCCCTGGTCTGTGGGCGCTCCTGTTTTTCTCGGTATTTAACAACTTGGTCGGTGGCGTATTTATGGCGCTTATGGATCCATATGGCCTGACGCTGTTTAGCGTGCAGATGTGGGGAGTAATGCTCGCCATTACCAGTGTTGGTTTCATTATCGGTGGGTTGGTAGTTGCTAAAACTGGTTTTGGGTCGAAACCACTCAGGGTTTTATTGATGGTTAACATCGCCACCTCGTTTGTAGGAATGCTGTTTACAGTTCGTGAGCTTGCGTGGCTGTATGTGGTGGGGATTTTTATATACATGTGTCTCATGCCGGTTGCGCAGGCGGCTGAACAGGTAGTGTTGCAGAGGATTGTTCCGCTCGCTAAACAAGGGCGGGTGTTTGGGCTGAAACAGAGCATGGAGGCCGCCGCCGCTCCGCTAACTGCTTTTGTCATCGGGCCACTGGCACAGTTTGTAGTGATTCCGTACATGCGTGGGTCGGGCCAACAGGACTTCGCGTGGTTGCTCGGAGTTGGACAAATGCGTGGCATTGCCCTGATTTTCCTCTGCTCATCCCTCCTTATGCTCGCGGTCACGCTTTTGGCCTTGCGTAGCCGTTCGTACCATATACTGACAAAAGAATACGACGAAGCGTAAGTTACTAACGGCTACAAGTTTGAATAGGCCTTGGTGACGAGTTGAATGAGTGTATCGTTTGGATCTAGATCCATAACTTCAGCGGCAGTCTGAGTAATGCCAACACTAGCAATACGTTGTTTGAGCGAGCTAGCCTGCGGGTCATCCGGGTTGTCAAAGTGAAACCCAGCGGCGATGGCCTGAACGCAATATGTTGGTGTCTGGCCATATGACAGAGCTAACAAGGCGGGTTTAACGAGTCGGTCATCGTGCCCAAGTTTTCTGATGAGGTCGCGTCCGACGCGGCTCGGGGTGTCACGTAGATAGGGGTTTGCTATACGGGCCAGGGTTTTTTCGGCAAACTGCTTTTGAGCATCGGGGGTGATAGATGGGTAAGCGGTACTTACGACGCTGCTCACCTCATCGAGGAACCCCACTAGTTTTGCGCGAATGTCTGGGTCGGCTACGGCTTGGTCGATAGTTTGGATGCCTTGCTGGTAGCCAAAATAGGCTGCAGCTGCGTGAACACCGTTGAAAGTAAATAGTTTCTGGGCGAGTGTGGCATCGATATTTTCGACAAAACTAAACCCTGGAATGTTTGGCACTGGACCTATAATTTTTGTCTGGTCAACGGCGATTTGATAATACTGTTCGGTAACTACCGTGAGCGGGTCATCAGTTTTCTGGTCCACATTTGGCACGATTCGATCAACCGCGCAGTCGGGAAAACTTACTGTCTCCTGCACCCGGGTGCGCCACGTGTCATCGGGGAGCTCTGACAAAATACTACTCAGCAGTATCGAAGTGTTGCCGACGACATTCTCGCAAGCGATGACGACGAGTGGTTTGGTAATATCGCGCTGCAGACGGTTCATGAGTCCGCGGGCGAGAACCGGTGCGACGCGCGGTAAAATGTTGACCCCGACCGCCGTTGTGATGATATCGGCCTGGGCGATGTGCTCGAACATAGCGGTCTCATCAAGTGATGATATCGCATCGATGTCAGAAACGGTCTTTTTCTCGGTGCCATTCGCCGAAACGATGTCAATTTGGTATGAACCTTTCTGGTTGATTGCCTCGATCAGCGTCTCGACGACATCGGCAAAGGTGATGTGATATCCAGCTTCGTGCAAGACCTCACCAACAAGCGCGCGGCCAATGTTCCCGGCACCTATTTGCAGCGCGTACTTTTTCATAGATAATGACAGTATACGACGATAGGGGGTATACTAGCCACAATGAAATATGTTGCGTTACTGCGGGGGATTAATGCTGGGGGAAACCGTAGAGTGCCGATGGCCGAGCTTCGTGTGCTTTTTGAGGGTATGGGCTTTACCAATGTTATCACCTACATCAACTCGGGCAATGTCATATTTTCGTCAGTCAGTGCTCCTGAAGCGGCAGCAATTCAACAGACCGTAGAAAAGCATTTTGGGTTCGATATAGACACGCTTATTTTATCCCAGGTAAAACTCACCTCTGTTATAAATGCCATCCCAGGTGAATGGGCGAATGATTCTGAGCAGAAAAGTGACGTGCTATTCCTATTTCCGGATGTTGACTCACCAGATATCATGCAACACATAGGCTTTCGCCCAGAGTTTGAAACGATTCAATATATACAAGGTGCAGTACTCTCCAATGTTACCCGTGTAAACCAACCTAAAAGTAGCCTCGTTTAACTCATCGGTACGCCACTATACCGCCGCATGACGGTTCGCAATGTCAACACTGTGCGCAGGCTAGTTAAAATGCTTGAACAGAAATAAGCATCCATCGCGCTGAGTATGGGCACGAGTTAATGTTTTTGACGGTGCAACTTCCGCATGAGTCTACGAAGTTTGCCGAGCCCGCCAAATCGAAATACAAAGATAGTGAAACCTCCCATGACGGCTAGTATGCTTATGCCTACACCAGCGAGAATTGGCTTTAGGGCACTAGGTGACTCTTGTTCAGTCAGTCCCGAGTCTGCGTCTGACTTAGCGGTTGCTGATGTCGTCTGTTTTGACTGATTTTTTGATGCCTGAGGAGTTGTTTTTTTGGGTTCTGCATCTGTCGTTGGAGCCGCTGCTGCGGCGTTTCCCGTGGTTGGCTGACTAATAGGTGTGGCACTAGTTTTCCCGCTCTTTTGCGTAGCCACCGGACCATCATTGTCAATAATACCCATTTTGAAGATAGGAAATTGTATACTCGACCATCGGCTATCCTCGGAGTATATGTGGGTAGTTACGTTACAGTAATGATATTCCGCCTCATCTACTGAGTCGTCGACCGGCCCCAAGATGAATGGATAGGAGTTACCGAAATCCCAGTTATATGGTCCCACGACATACGATTTTATCGTTCCTATGTATGCTGTACGTGCGGCATTTACAAACTGACATTGTCCATCTGTGGTTGCGGTGATGGAAATCTGCTGAGGTGCAGTGCCGCTAATGACAACAACAAATGCGTCGCCATCCAAAGCACTATTTTCAGTTGCAGCTGTACTTTCGTCGACCGACCAACCGGCTGTTCTGTCCATGTAGGCTGATACGGGCCCGTCATCGTCGTATACTACCATACTTATTATGGGTATATTGGTAAAACCTTGGTAGTAGGATCCGTTGACGTTTACGGATGCGTATACCTGACAATACCCTGAACCATCGACCAGGTTATCGTCGGTTGCTTTTATTGCAAGATTAAAATAAGCATTGCCTGCGGTATTAGTAAAATTGACAGTGTAGCTATCACCGAAGCTTGCTGTAGTCGCTCCAACGATGCACACTGTCGGTGTGGCCGCATAAATGGTAACACTTCCCGATGTTGTCGGTGCGTCTGGTGAAGGGTTGAGCCATAATGAATGCAAATTAGTCGTAGCTCCTTCGCTCATAGTTTGATTCTCGAAGTTTATAGCTCCACCTATGACTGCGTTTGGGTCGTACGCGTTCGCAAAATTTATGAATGGTGGATAGAGCAGTATGGTCGCAAAGATAACAATCGAGATAGATAGCAGTACTTTTTTCATCTTCATTTTTTATCCCTACCGTGATAATACCGCTCATTTCATACATTTGCAAACTGACAGGTTCAAGGTAGCTAAAATACACATTTTCGATCGTAAAGATTCGTTCTAAACACGTATGGCGGTGGGATGGTCAGTTGATGATGTGAAGGTGGAGAAAATATGATATTTGACAAATAGCACGACATCGTGATGTAATGCAGATGAAAATAATTTGAGGAGCGTTATGTCGGAATCTTACACCAACTACGAAGCCGGTGCGAATAGTATACGCAATGTCATGCCTTTACCGTTTCGCAAGACAACCCGCAGCGTTGTAGTCAATGTCGGTAGCCCGGCCGACGAAGCGGCACTACTGATAAAAGTCTACACCAATCTTGGTTTATTTGGACCGGCATATGCCGAGGGAGCATCGGAAAACTTACAAAAAGATATCACAAAACTCCGTGCGTCTCACTCTGAAACACCCCTGCAGCCACTTATCGCTGTACGGTTATCGCCAGAGTTTGGTTTGTCTGCTTTAGTTAAAAACTTCAACAAACGTCAAGAAAAGTTCACGGATATTTGGTCGAGTTTATGGTATCGTTATCAAAACGATTTGTCAGTACTCAACCGTCGCTCAATCGGTGGCAGAAATGACCCAGCTGACCTTGCAGTTGTTGGTATGCCACTCGAGGCGGATAACAGCTACGGTGAGGCCGGGTTGACGTTAATGAACAAGACCACCAGGCAGCAGCGCCGAGCGATCGGACGAGGTCTAATAGCAAATGTTGTCGACTGGTTTGCATTGGCTGAGATAGCTCGTGAGCTTGGCGAACGACCTATCGATGAAAAAACATTCACACGATTCGCACAGATGGAGACAGTGAACGTCTGGGATTCTGGCTATGTCGGTCGTGCGAGCTCGTACAATTCACACGCGTGGCGTTACGGTTTGCGAGCGAAAGAAGCAGCCCGAAACACGGGTGTGCGTCGCTTGCTTGGGCAGGATATTCCACAGCAACCTGCAGAAGGTTTATAGTTTCTTTTTGGCTCTTGCGTTGTATGGATTTGGTATTATAGGCGTATGAATGCAGATGGTGTGCAAAGCGAGTTAGCAAAGTATGCGAGTGATGTTGATGCGGTGGCTTTAAGCCGGTTTTTCAAAACTGGGCCGGGTGAGTACGGCGAGGGCGACCAATTCATCGGGGTGCGGGTGCCTGCTATTCGCGCAGTATGTAAACAATACAAAGATCTACCGCTGCATGAAGTGCAAAAACTCATCGAAAGTCCCATCCATGAACATCGTATGGCAGGGCTTATCATCTTGACGCTGCAGTACAAAAAAGGCGACCAAAAAGCCATCTACGAGCTGTACATCCAGGAACTCGCCAAGGGCAATGTTAACAACTGGGACTTAGTTGATGTGACGTGTCGGGCTGTCGTGGGTGAGTATTTGCGCGGTGACCGCGCTAAACTTTTTGAGCTCGCTCAGAGCAATAACCTGTGGGAACGACGCGTAGCAATCGTGTCGACATTTGCGTACATAGCAGAGGGTGACGCATCGACATCACTCGAGCTAGCCGAGTTATTACTGCGCGACGAACATGACCTCATGCATAAGGCTGTTGGTTGGATGTTGCGCGAAGTTGGTAAGCGCTGCGACCGTCAGCTACTTATCGACTTTCTGGATGAACATGCAGGTGAGATGCCGCGAACGGCCCTGCGCTATGCCATAGAACATCTGCCCGAAACCACGCGTCAAATGTATCTAAATATGCCACGAAAAACATGATGATTTTACCTGGGATGCCATTTTAACAGAGGTAAGTTTTACTTCATTTCAAAATATTATCAAAGTAGAAACGGGTTACGTGTGGTTATTCCCACTCAATGGTGCCGGGTGGCTTGCTCGTGATGTCGTAGACGACGCGGTTGATGCCGCGGACTTCACTGACGATGCGGCTACTGATGCGCCCGAGTAGGTCATAGGGCAGGTGCGCCCAGTTTGCGGTCATTCCATCGGTCGACTGTATAGCGCGCAGCGCGATAACTTGCTCATACGTGCGACCATCGCCCATCACGCCTACGGCGCGAACAGGTAACAGAACGGCAAAGAACTGCCAGATCTCGGGTCGCATCGAGTGCGCGTCTATTTCAGCACGGACGATGGCGTCGGCGGCTTGCAGTAGTTCTACCTGCGCGGGCGTTACTTCACCGAGGATACGTATTGCGAGGCCAGGGCCAGGGAACGGCTGGCGCTGGACGATTGCCTCTGGTAGACCGAGGGCTGCACCGATCACACGGACTTCATCTTTGAAAAGTTCGCGGAGTGGCTCGATGAGTTTTAACTTCATTTTTTCGGGTAAACCGCCGACATTATGGTGCGATTTGATGGTGACACTAGGGCCATTGACCGAAACAGACTCGATAACATCGGGGTACAAGGTGCCCTGGACGAGAAAATCGACGTCGCCAACTTTGGCGGCTTCTTCCTCGAATACGGCGATAAATTCTGCGCCGATAATCTTGCGTTTCTGTTCTGGGTCGCTGACGCCTGCTAGTTTGCCGAGGAATCGGTCGGCTGCTTTGACGGGTATAACATTGAGGCCGATGGTCTTATATGCATCCAAAACTTCTTCGTATTCGTTTTGTCTGAGCAAGCCGGTGTCGACAAAAATACAGGTTTGCTGGTCGCCGATGGCACGGTCAACAAGTGCGGCCGCGACCGAGCTATCAACACCACCCGACAGGGCACATATCACTTTTTTCTGGCCGACTTTTTCCCGTATAGCTGCGATGCTGTGGTCGATGATCGAGCCTGCCTGCCAGTCGCGGGCAAAACCGCAGAGGCCAATGAAATTTTCTATAATTTGACGACCGTATTGGCTGTGGGCGACTTCTGGGTGGAATTGCAAACCGTAGACGCGGCGTTCTACATCCTCGATGCCACAGATGATGCCGTCTTCACTAGTGGCAGTAACCACAAAACCTTCTGGGGCGGTAGCAACGTGGTCACCGTGGCTCATCCAGACGGTACTGGTGTCGTAGTCGCTGAGTAGCAAGTGGCTTTCGTGCTTGAGAACGAGTTTTGCCTCGCCGTATTCGCGGGTGTCGGCTGCCTCGACGGTGCCCTCGTAGGCAAGTGCGAGTAGCTGCAACCCGTAGCATATCCCTAGTAGTGGGACATCAAGCTCGAGGACTGATTGGTCGAGTTTTGGTGCATCGTCGTCATAGACAGAGTTTGGGCCACCAGATAGGACGATGCCGCGCGGGTTGTGGGCGAGTATCTCTGCGGCAGTAGCTCGAAACGGCACGATGATGCTATAAACGCCGAGTTCTCGGGCGCGTCGGGCGATGAGCTGTGTGTACTGCGACCCGTAGTCGACGATAACAAGTGTTTCCTGGGCGGGCTGGGTTGATTTGTTCATGGCATCCTCCTTAAAATCGTAAGAGATCTGCTATTGCCAGACCTCTTACTCTTTATATTTTGTCGTTCAAAAACCTATTTATAGTTTTCCCCTGGGTTTGTGATGAAGAGGTCATGCGGATGACTTTCGGTCAGGCTTGCCTGAGTAATACGCATAAAAACTGCTTTTTCGGCGAGCTCGGGTAGGCTGGTAGCACCGATGTAGTACATGCCACTTGTGACGCCACCATTCATTTGGCTAACGAGCTGTTCGACGGTACCGCTGCAGGGGACGAGCCCCTCTACACCTTCGGCGATAAGTGTGTCACCGGTGAAACTTTTGCCATGGAATTCGTCTTCACTACTGACTTCGGCGCCGCGTTTCATGGCAGCAACAGAACCCATGCCACGATATTCTTTGAATTTATATGTTTTTGAACCGTCTAAAATGCTGTGGAACCGGCTCGGGACTTGGTCATCTGGGAGCTCATGCAGTGCGCCAGGTGATTCCTCGGTGGCTGCAAAAAGTCGACCAAACATTACAGTGCTCGCGCCGGCAGCAAATGCTTTGACGATATCACCAGAGTATTTGATGCCACCGTCGGCGATAACTGGTACGCCGTGTGGTTTGGCTGCGCGGACCGTGTCAAATATGGCGGTCATTTGCGGTACGCCCATGCCACTGATGATGCGGGTCGAACAGATAGCGCCAGGGCCCATGCCAACGCGCAGGCCATCGACACCAGCTTCAATAAGCGCCTCGGCACCTTCAAAGGTCGCAACGCTACCGGCTATAACGTCGACGTCATAGTTGGCTTTGACATATTTTACGGCGTCAATGACTTTTTTAGCGTACCCATGGGCAGAATCTATTAATATAATGTCGACACCAGCGTCAACGAGGGCTTTGACGCGGTCTTCGTATCCTGCACTCGAGCCGACGGCTGCACCGACTAGTTGGCCTGCATCTTTGACTTTTTTAACCTCGGCGGCTTGGTCGGCGATGCGTAGGTTACGGTGTATAAAACCAATGCCCCCGAGTTTGGCGAGGGCAATGGCGAGAGGTGCTTCGGTGACCGTATCCATCGGTGCAGACACGATGGGGCACGCAAGCTCAATACGCTTTGTAATCTTGCTGTTTAGTTTGATATCAGCGCGGTCAAAACCGCTATAGTTTGGTTTGATGAGCACATCATCAAATGTGAGTGCTTCGAGAATTGTGTTGTCCATAACCAAGTATAACTGGTTAAAACAACCAAAGTCAAAACATTATGCTACCGACTGGGGTTTTTAGGACTCTGGAGTTGTGGGTACGGCAGCTGTCTGCACTTCGACTGGCTGTGTAGGTGTTTTAGGGTATAGCTGTTTTCGCATACTGTTCACACCGAATGCTGCGACCCCTAACCCAATTGCGAATCCGGCACCAGTATATACTGTTTGTTGATAGCCCTCTACGACTCCGGTAGAAGCGACTATGGCATTATCTAGGGTGCCTTTTGCTGCTTTTCCGGCCTGAATTACTTCAGTTGCGATTTTCGCACCATTTATTGTCCCCCGGTAGAACGCCCAGTCTATACCTGCCTTTGAAGCGAGGAAAGCTTGATACAGTGCCCCTGCGCCTAGTATCGGTGCAATAAGCGTACGTACGCCTCGGTTTACCCACATGCCAAACGTTTCCCCTTGTGCGGCTTTTGGGACACTTTGTTGCTTTGGTTTTGCTGATTCACTCATTACTGTTCTCCTTACTTATTTAAATGGGTTTACATGCTGAACATTATCAAAATTACGCTCAAGAAAACTATTGGGGTTATCTGGAGCGTCGAGTGAACGTTTAAGGGCTGCGCCGAAGGCATATAGCAGGCTAGAACCGATGACGCCAATGGTCGTACCGATGATACCTAGTTGCTTTTCTGCGAGTGTTGCCTCTAAAGCAGCACCATTTGCAGTACCAAGCATTTTCACGGTCTCGATTTGACCTGACACATACGCTTGGTCGAGCATGCCTTTATAGGTAAACCCTGCAAGAGTGAAAACCCCGATAGATCCTATAGCTTTTAGTAGGTTTCCGGTTAGTCTGGCTGCGAGGTCGCTCGATGTCATCTCGAACGTTTTTGTCGGTACCTTTGGTACGTGTACGGGTGGAGGAATAGGAGTCGTGGCGGTAATGTTTTGCAACTCTTGCAGCAGTTTGTTGCCGATGTCGATAATATCCCCGGCGCTACCAGGTGACACTTTTGTTTCACCCTCAAAAGGCGAAACAGAATTCGACCTATAAGGCAGAATAGGCCCTTCGCCTCTTGTAGCACCAGCTCTCTCAACACTCATATCTGGTAGGGTAGTCTCAAGTTGCTAAGACGTCAAGTGTATTTTGTTTGAAGTTGGCGAAATGAATGCAGCTTTGGTCGAGTTGATACCAGGTTACATCCTAGCGAAAACGCTGCTGTTTTTAGCAATTGCATAGTGTAAAAAAGTCAACGTTTAACAGCGTAAGAAGTTTACGAATCAGTTATATTTTAAGCGAAAATTGACACAGAGCAAAATATATGTATACTGTGAATATAACAAACACGAAAAAGCAAATATGTTACATGATGAGTGTGCCCGCGTGGGCCAGACATACTCACCATGTAGCCGCATAGTGCAGATACATGGACAACCTATGAGCAACAGCTCAGTCATGTCTTGACGTGCGGTGCTCATCGGTTGGAATGTAAAAGGAGGGCGTGCCAATATATACTATAGGCACGCCTTTTATGTTTTCAACGAGTAAGGCTTACTCATGAAACTAGGCGAAGTAATACATTTTGGCGCAAGTATAAAGAACCAGCTTATTGCCACAACGGCAATTGCTGCAGTTGGGCTTGCGGCTGGCGCGGTCGTAGGAGTCAGAAGGTCAGAGCCTGTGTTATTTGATACGGAGCTAAAAATAGACCCATCAATTGTCAATGTATCGAGTATTGAAGGAATTGACTGGTTATGCGTAGCCAAAGCTACTGCCGATGTTACATCCAAGACTTCGCTGGTCTACAAGCTTAATAATACGCCCGATTTTCTAAACGGGGTGACGACGTCGAATGTTTCGGTAACGTACAACCCAAATAGGGCGCCTGCATCAATATATATGTGCTTAAAAAATGGGAAAATTACACGCGAAGTTAGGCCGAAAGTGCCACTCCAGGCGGATAGAACTCCTGAGCAAAAGGCAGATGATATTCCAAAACGAGTAACGTTAACGATCCCGAATGATGCATTTACAGAGGTTATCCAAGAGCCGTTGCTACCTCGGAGGGGTTACCCAGAATATGCCGAGCAAATATCGGGCGTTTTGATGATTCCTCAAATTTACGATCCTATCCTAAGAGCTTTACCGAATGATTCCAAATTCAGGATACAGGGCGGAAATTGGAGCGACCTTTTGTTAAACCCAGTCAGGGAAGTCGCAAAGACGCAAGCATTGAAAAGCTTAGGCCAATGTTCGCAGGAGCTTACGAGCGCACCAGGGCTTATGACTATCACGGCGGATGCCCTAAAAAAGCATGAACTAGATATCATAAAAGCCTATCCATCAGAGGCGACTGACGGTATCACGGTGGATGATTTTGACGTACAGTTTGCAGACCCGAACAATAGTACCGTTAGTGAGATACAGATACCCGGTTTGACTGAGGCGAATGCCGATATTGCTGAGCTTGAGTCGGTTATGTCCCAGCAGGGTCAAACGCGCGAAAATAAGACTGACGAAACGGGTTCTATCACGTGTAACGTGACTGCTGGTATGGTTTCACTATCTGGGATGAAACAAAATGGAGTTGGAAAATGAGTGGCCAGCAAGAGTTTCAAATTACGACTAGTGACGGTCGGCTATCTGGAATGTTTACTGAAGAGAAGCTAAAAACAATTTTACTAGGCGATGGTGGCGTACCAGCTACTGTCGCAAGCAAACCAAAACATGAAGTTAAGGTGACTAAGTGGAAAAAACGTGTCATTAATGCGACGGCGAAGATTGCGGTGGGCGCGACTGTATTTTTGGCGCCTATGTATCTTGCAGAGTCTGCCGCACGATCTAGTTGTGAAAGTGGCCCTGCACAGTCAGTAATGTGTTTAGGCTTAAAGCCTGGGGTTGATGCGCTAATGAATAATCCTATCGGGTCCGCAGTTATGGCTGCATTTGATCTGGTCGAGCAGATTTCGGGAGAAAAGAAATGAGCCCCGAATTGAACATCAAGCTCCCCGGGATACTTCGACCTACGACGATACTCGGTCGTTTATCTGCTCGATCTGCGGGTGATCCCGTTCAAAAGGGGAACGCTATGCTTGAAGCACTGGCAGCACGTGCGTTTGGTGATACACCGGTTAGTGGCGCACCTGCGCAACGCGACGTTGGTAGTGCAGAACCTACTCCAATGCAGTCCATATTGGGCGCACTTGGAGTGGGGCAGGCCGATATTCGGCAAATGCCGATATACACAGTGGTGGAACAACAGAGTGGTAGTGATGATAGCGACGACACTCGGCCCCAACCGAGGTTAGCAGAAGGCACTCCAGCCACAGCAGGTAACGGGAGAGTCATACCTCGAACCGCAGCGCTGTTTGGTCGACCCGAACAGAGTAGACAGGAACCGCCCATGGTAGAAATCGATGTTTTAAGCTGCAGAAAGAAACAGGCTGAACTCGATATGGTGCGCATGGAAGTGGCCAGATGCAAGGCACTTATGGATAGTGGCACCTTTCCTGACATAAAAGTTCAAAGCCCTGATGTTTTCAAACAACTGAATGACTATTTGAGAGTAATTTTTGAAAATAAGCCCAAAACATATGAATTACTGAGAGCCCAAAAGACTAACCAGGGCAATAACCAAATGAGGAGTGCGTAATGACAGATATATTAAGAGATGGTCCAGGAATAGGTGAGACAGGGTCTGGCTCTCAAAAAGCCGCTGATATGGCAGTATTCATCTCAACGGTTGCCAAAATTTTATTTGATGTTCCAATCTCTCAGCCGGCTGAAGCACCTCAGGCTACTCCGACTCAGTTACCACCGCAGCAGCCTATTGTACATGGAGCAGCCGCGCAATTCGAACCACTTTTTGGAGTTGATGATAAGTCGGGAGGCCAAGACAACGGCAATCCAAATGTTCAGGAAGTGCAGCGTACTGCCCTAGATGATGAATACTTATTCGGGAGAGATGTTAGGGGAGTAGCAGAGCCGATAGTACCCAACGCACAAACACCTCCTGCAGAGCCTCATGGTGGCTTGTCGCTATATTTGTCCGAAATGCCTGTAAAAATTGTAAACGAAACTCCGGCAGTACATAGTGTAAAACCAGACAAAAAACCAAAGCGGGTAGGTTTATTGCGTAAGGCTATTGCTGGCATTGCAAGCGTAGGGGTACTCTTTGCGGGTGGGGTGATCTGGAACAGCATGCAACGTGAAGCTCCCGCCCCCTCGAGCACTGCACCTGAAACTCCAGAGACCAAGACGGTTCCCGATATAAACCTCTATAACGCCATAAGCCTCGATGTTATGAGTGGCAAGGGCGAATATCTAAAGCCCGTAACTGCTCAACTCGATATTGTTGGCACGCTTCAGATTCCCTATAAATACTTCAAATTAGTAAATGATGGCCCCAAGGTTTTCAATAAAGCACTAGACGGTGGGATGTGGGTTCAGCCAAAAAAGAAAAAGAATTTTTGGGGTACACTTTCTGCCGATGCCGCCAATAAACCACTCGATGTTGCCCTGAGTACTGCGGTAGAACTCGAGTTTGCATTTATTGGCAAAGACAAAGCTCCATTTACGTTCAAGAAGACAGACGCTGGCTATACGATGACCATAGACCCATCACTTTGGAAAATGGTTGGATCGTATGACTACAAAGACGGCAATATGGATAAAGGTTTTACCGAGAAACTTGTTATCCCGAAGCTGCAAGCAAACCCACTGCAAGATAAAACGAATGTAGCAAACTCAGAGATAGACCGTATCGGGAGGTTACTCGTTGCTGGGCCGAATTATAACGCAGCAGATGACCCGCTGGTAGCAACATCATTGATACAATCGTTGGTCGGTGGGTTAATAGCCGTTGAAAACGGTAAAGCACAGGGTGACAAAGAAGCTGCAATTGATGCGGCCGCAAAAGGTGCGATGACCTATTTCATTACCGAGGCTGGCAAGAAACTTGGCGTCGATATAACTGTCGTATTTGCTAAAGACAAAGAAACGAAAAAAGAGAAAAGATTCACAGTAGATCTGCCGGCAGATTTTAAAGCCGCAAACAAGACGCTGCTAGACGCTACGTTAGCAAAGTACGCTGTCGTGTTGCCAAAGACAACCTTGATGAAAGTTAAACCAACATATACATCGACTGGTATCGACCCAGTCATAGCCGAGTCGTTAGGTGTTAAATAAGTAGCCAGGAGAAATATTATGGGAATAATTACATATGAAGCAGATACAAATAACATCGGCGGTTCGGCCGAACTGATACCAATCGGCGACGCACCGCGCATGGCAGCTGAGGATATGCTACATCCCGTTGACGCTGCTGCAATAGGTGTTTTTAATGAAGAATTAACAAGCATACGACAGATGCAGGGTTTTGTTGATGGTTCAAAAAATGCGCTAGAAGAAATCGCCGTCAAGGCGCGTCAGCATGTAGGTAGTGCGCTCAACGTTATACAGACACCAGAAACACCAGGTCTTTTCATAAAAGAAGCAGAGAAGGCGGTTGCTGGTCTTTCAGGTGTACGAGTGACCAATGGTCGGTTCTTGACAGTTTTTGATACGGTTGAGCGGGCAACTCTACATGGTCTATCAGTTAACCATGACGAAAAATTAGAAGACCTAAAAACAGAAGAGCATGATGTAGTATCAGCGCTGAACGCAGAGCGTGACTGCAAGCTTGCGGCCGCAGAAAGCGTACGGGCAAACAAAAAAGCGGACTACGACGAAAAACTGGCTAACAGTGCAGATGTTAATACACGCATGGCGATTACGATCGCCCGATATACGCCAGTATCCCTCGAGATGACGCAATTGCAAGGCTCTCTGAGTCGGAATAATGACGAATATGCAAAGGTGAGTCGTCAAGTCGATGTATTCAAGGGTAGTCTCGTGAAAATAGCAGAGGAAGACCCAATGGAGGAGAATCCAAACCCAATGGCTCTCGTTACTAAAATTGCAATTACAGAAAAAGAAGCCGAATTAGCAAGAATCAAGGCTGAAATTGAGGGCTTAACAAATAGTATCGCAAAATTATCTCCAAGAGATACTGAATCTAGAGCACAAGCATATGCTGTGTATAAAGACGCCATAGAGACCGTGCCAGATGAAATGAAAAACGAAATCGTCGCAAGGCTACAGGCTAAAGGGGAAATGACCCTAGAACAAATCCGCGAAGAGATAAAAATGCTCAACCCTGAAACAGAGCGGCCAGCTGACGGCGATGTTATCGATGGCCCACCACCAATCGTTGGCACCCTC
>CAZLLY010000003.1:0-32350 GCA_964560755.1 uncultured Candidatus Saccharibacteria bacterium
TTGGCCAATCCCCAATATAACTGGTTAGTTTAACGTCGTTTCGGGCGGTCATCTAAGGTTACTCGGCGACGCAAGAAAGTTTTATTGAGACGCAAAGTTTAGATCGACAGGGGTGATTATAGCGCAAATATGAATGCCAGGCAACGTGTTACAATAATTTTTATGAAATACCTAAAACAGAAACCGGGAACATTTTATTGTTTCTCTCCGCCAGTTATGATCGCGACGTTTTTTATCGAAATAGCGCTCGGTATAATCGCCCTAACGCGCTACAAACTTTCAGATGTCACAAAACTCTCGGCGGCGATACTTGGCTGTTTGGCTATTTTCCAACTTGCGGAATATAACATCTGCGAGGGGGCGTTTGGACTTGATAGTTTGGCGTGGGCACGGTTAGGGTTCGTCTCTATCACGCTGTTGCCACCGCTCGGGCTTCACCTGGCTACCAAACTCGCAAAAAATAAACAAAGTGTGCTTGTTGCGTCTGCCTACACGGCCGCTGCTGCCTTCGCCGGCTTCTTCCTATTCGTAGGGCACGGTCTGACAGGCCCTGCCTGCATGGGGAACTATGTTATGTTTTCTATCGCTGAAGGTGCAGGAGGCATGTACCGTTTTTACTACTATGGCCTACTCATCATGACTACGGCATATGCATTGTTTCAGGCGAAAAAGCAAACTAAGCCGAACCGTGCACGGTCGTTGGTGTCGCTGGCGGTTGGCTATATTGCATTTATCGTCCCGACCACTGCCGTAAACTTTATGGTTCCTGCAACGCGAGATGCCATACCGTCTGTGATGTGCGGTTTTGCAGTACTACTTGCGCTGATACTGTCCGGAAGAGTTTTGCCTGAGTATCACAAGCAAGGCTCATTTGTGGAAACGATACGCAAGCGTTTTTCGTTTGGCGGTTGAATATTTTACCGCATTTGCTATTTTTAACAGGGGCAAGTTTTACCTCATTTGAAATAGACGTATATTTCGGGGCGAAAACTATTTTTATATAGCGGCATTTCGGGTATACTACACTGGTTAACAACATAGTATATAAAGAGGCGGCGAGAGAACTAGCTCTATGACCCGCCAGCAGCCTGTGCATATGCACAAGGTGCTCCATCTAGCCCGCCAGGCGGGAGAGATATGTATCACTCTTCGAGTCACGTATCCTTTCCGGTCCTGCCAAGAAAGGATATTTTTTATATGACAAATACCGTAGGAGACACAACCCTTTTTACCAGCGAATCAGTTTGCGCTGGCCACCCAGATAAACTTGCTGATGCTATCAGTGATGCGCTGCTCGATGCGATTTTGGCTACCGACCCGCACGCACGCACGGGTATCGAAACAGTTGCAGGTGCCGACCAGATAAGCCTTTTCGGCGAGATAAAAACCACGGCAAACATCGACATTGAGTCTATCGTCCGCAGTAAAATCGCAGAGCTTGGGTACACGAACCCTGCGTGGGGTTTTTCGAGCGAAGGTTCGCATTTTAATAACTACTTACACCAGCAGTCTCCTGAAATTGCCATGGGCGTCGATGCTGATGGGGCGGGCGACCAGGGTATGATGTTTGGGTTTGCCTGTGACGAGACGCCAGAGCTTATGCCGCTTCCGATAGCACTGGCGCATGCCTTGACCAGACGGATTGATGAATGTCGAGAAAAAAACATCCTTACGTGGCTCAGGCCAGACGGCAAGGCCCAGGTGACCATACGGTACGACCAGTCGGGCAAGCCTGTTGCAGTAGAAAAGCTGATCGCAGCGGTTGCGCATAGCGAGGAAGTTACCGCAGAACAGGTACATGCCGATGTCATCCGCGAGGTTTTTACGCCAGTTTTGAGCGCCTATAACTTTGCGTTGCCAGACGAAGAAAACATCGTAGTGAATGGTACGGGGTTATGGCACATCCCTGGGCCAGAGTCGGATGCCGGTTTGACGGGGCGAAAAATCGTCGTTGATACGTACGGCGGCTATGCCCGAGTCGGTGGTGGAGCATTCAGCGGCAAAGACCCGAGCAAGGTTGACCGTAGTGGTGCGTATGCCGCACGTTTTATCGCAAAAAACATTGTTGCTGCTGGCTTGGCGACAAAATGTGAAGTTGGTCTGGCTTACGTTATTGGCCAGCCGTTGCCACTTATGCAGACCATTGATACATTTGGTACGGCGACGGTAAGCGAAGACGAGCTGTACGCATTCAAAGACAAGCTGATCGACACGAGCGTAAAAGGCATTATCGAAAAGTTAGATTTACTGCACCCGATATATAGCAAAACTTCTGCCTATGGCCATTTTGGTAAGGCCGACCTACCTTGGGAACAAATTGCTGTATAGCTAAATGAAGTAAAAACCGCCCCTGTTAAAATAGCAAATGCGGTAAAATGTTGTATTTGAACGCCGCTGGTTTATTCTATATCTCGCCGTTCAAACCCGATAACGGCAATGATGCTGCCGACGATGAAGACGATCGCCATATATACCAGTGCTCCGTGAGGGACATTCCCTTCGAAAACATCGAGTGGTCGAAAATAGTGGTAGGGGAAGGTTTTGACCGGCCATTCGAGCCAGCTTGCCATAGCGCTAAGGCTCGAGAGTACATACCCGCCAAAGCTAAACAGCACGGCAAAACTCATGGCCACCTTTTTCGTTAGCTTGCTGGCAGCCTGCATGACAAAGGCGATGTAGCCAAAACTAAAGGAAAAAGCAGCCGTGTACAGTGTGGCAAGCGAAAGTTCGGCCGAACCAACGTGGAGGTCAAAGACGGGGGATAGGATGAGTATGGTTGCGAGCGTTGCGCTAGCGACAATAGCGAACTCTGCCGTGAAGCTTAGTGCTTTGGCGGTGAGTAGTCGAGCACGGCTGATCGGCCTGGCTAGCAATAGCTCGAGCGTATGGTTTTGCTCGTCACGACCGAGTATACCGCTACCGCGGGTGACGGCAAGGATGATCCATAGGATAGGAAGTGTCGCATAAAACACCTGGCTGTTTAGGAATGACACGGGGTCATCGAGGCGGACTGCAGCGGAGCCACCAGATTTGAGTTGGCGAACTCCGTCGGGGAGCTTGTTTATTACATCATCGAGCTGAGCTGCTTGGTCGCGGAGCGAAGGGAACACCATGAGAATGATTGCAACGAGCGCCACTGAGCCGATCGTCCACCAGATGATAGCGTTTCGTCGGCGTCGTAGTTCCCAAAAAACAATATCTTTCATGCGCCGTCTCCGTAGTATTCGAGGAATTCATCCTCGAGGTTGAGCTGTTCGGTGGTAAAACCGCTGATAGTATACGAGCCGATCGCCGATAGTGCCTCGGCGATGGACGCTTTTGGCTGCACGACGACGGTGTTTCCTTCTGCCGAGATAAACTTGAGCGCACGGTTTGCTTTAAGTTTTACGATGTCGCTCGGGTGCGAAAGCACTACGCGGAAGGTTAGACCGCCGAGACTTTCATCTCCCTTGATAAGTTGTTCGCGAATAAGCCGCCCATGTTTGATGATACCGACGCGGTCGCACATACGCTGTGTCTCGGCGAGGTTGTGGCTGCTGACAAACACTGCTGCGCCGCGTTCGCTTGCCTCGCGGATAGTCTGATAAAAAACTTCTTGCATCAGGGGGTCGAGCCCGCTTGTCGGTTCGTCTAGGATCAAGACGTCAGGTTGGTGCATGAGTGCCTGGATAACGCCAATTTTTTGTCGATTTCCTTTGCTGAGCTCAGTGATTTTCTTTTCGGGTTCGGCTTCAAAACGGTGGATTAGCTCGGCTAGATACTCGCGGTTATCGCGCTGCTGTAGCTTCCCAAGGTAGCTAAATAGCTCGGTACCGGTGACTTTTGGCCAGAGCGCAACGTCGCCCGCCAGGTAGCCAACATGCCGTTTTACGGTCACGCTATCTTGTACCGAGTCTAATCCCATGATGCGTGCTTTACCACTGGTTGGTTTTATGAAATCTAGCAGAAGCCTGATTGTCGTGCTTTTTCCCGCGCCATTTGCCCCGAGAAAACCATATACCTCACCAGCCTTTACGGTGAGGCTCAGTTTATCAAGCGCAGGCGTTCGACTGCCGGAGTACACTTTTGTAAGTTTTTTTATAACAATGCTACTAGACATTGCATATAAGTATACGCTACAAAAATTATAGATAAATAGACAGAGAAAAAGTTGTAATAATTACAGCTATATCATAGCAATATAACTGTGTTGCTTATGGTAATATGATGATTAGATAGAAACATTCTTTTAAAGGAGAAAAATCGCATGAAAAAAATATTCTCATTCCTTGCAGTCCTGGGTATGCTGCTCGGCCTTGGTGTAGTCCTTAAGTCATCACAGGCGACCGTCTCGGCTGCGCCATTTTCGTGTGACGGTTCGTTTTATATGACCCGCGACCCTGGTGATGGAACTGGCGTTCAGCTGTATCGCATGAATCGCCAGGAAAATGTATCTGTTGCATTCAACCAGATGGTCGGCACGTCGGGCTTGACGATCGGCGGCCAGCCATATGTCACTGCTGACCCGGGCGCAGGCTTAAATGCGCTTGGATATAACCCAGTAGATCGTTACTTCTATGCGGTCCGAGTATCGAGCGGCGGGACAAACACACCGACCGTATTCAGGATTCATTCTGATGGTGCACTCGAGGCGGTTGGTCTGCTTGATGTTTCTAATGTTGGCGACGATGAGGTGTGGGGTGCAACGTTTGATCAATCGGGCAACATGTATGTAAAGGGCCACTATGCTGACATGGAAGTTATCCATGGCCTTGATGCGGCACCTACAACTCCATTCACCCAAACGCATGTTAATGTTTCGGTTGACATACATATGGGTGACTTAGTCTGGGATTTTAGTTCGAATTCACTGTACGCATACGGTAATGATTTGCTGTATAGGATAAACACTACAACAGGTGTAGCCACGGTCGTCACACAGAGCGGCATTAACCCTGCCTCTATTAATACAATCGGCGTTGGCTCGCTATTTATGGATGCTACCAATAACTTGTATGCATATGGTAACGATAGCGCCGGTTTTTATGCTGTCAATAAAACTAATGGTAAATTTACGTTGCTAGAAACAGGGGCGATTGCGTCAAATACTGATGGCGCCAGCTGTGTACCAGTTGGGCTATCAATAGATGCGGTTAAAACCGCCGGTACCGTTACGGCTACGAATGCAACTACCTTTGTTATCCCGTACACTGTAGTAATCGGAAACAAGGGAATCGTGTCTGACCCGAATGTCCAGGCGGTAGATAACCTAAAGGTAACATTTGCAGATGGAACACCGACTATTGCGGTAGCAGGTACGACAGTTTCTAGTGGATCCTGTACAGTTAATGCGTCGTTCGATGGTACGACTAACATCAAATTATTGTCTGGGACTGATACGCTTGCCGCAGGCGCATCATGTACGGTGAAGTTCAACGTTACGCTAACGTATGCTACCAGTGATGATGTTCCGACAGATGAGCAGCTCAATACTGTCTACGCGAGCACTGCGTCATCAGCCAATGGAGGTCATTACTACACGACCGATGGCACTATCTACCCTCCCGCAAACTTATTGGCGGAGGATGATTCGACCGATGACCCCGCACTTCCTAGTAGTGCAAATGGTGACACGCCCGAGCCTACCCCAGTAACATTGGGCGTAAGCACTGTCGTAGATCCAGTTGTCACGCCCGCACCAACCGTTCCAGATACTGGCCTCGCTTTCGTCAAGGCTAACCCGGCGCTGTCACTCATCATTGCACTGTTTGCGAGTGCTGGTATTGTGTTTGCTGCACGACGGCTCAATGATCTCCAGGCAAAAAATCGCTCGAAATAACAGGATGCTCGGCTTTCGTCCATAGGAATTTGATTTTGGATCTACTACTCGGGTTAGTATACTTGCGGGTATGAGAAAGATTATTCTTGCTAGCGGGTCGCCACGAAGACGCGAGCTACTTGGTATGATGGGAGTGGATTTTGACGTTGTGCCTAGTAACTTTAGCGAATGGCTTGATGATGCAAAAGATACCGCAGATGTTGCCATTGCACTTGGTTTGGGTAAGGCTCGTGATGTTGCTGATATATTTCCTGAGGCGATTGTTATTGGCTCTGACACGATAGTAACGGTCGACGGCAAGCAGCTCGGCAAGGCAACGAGCGACGACGAAGCTTACAATATGCTGCGGCTCAGCGCTGGTAAGCCAAACATTGTCACGACTTCGGTCGTAGTAGTATGCAAGGCCGAACAATATGAGTTTGCCATAGCCGATAACGCATATGTCTACTTCAATCCTTTTTCAGAAACGGCAGTGAAACGCTATATCGCCACAGGTGACTACCGCGACAAAGCTGGTGCTTGGGGGATTCAAAGCGGTGCCGCACCACTGATTGATCATGTTGAAGGTGATATCGAAACGGTTATTGGGTTGCCGACGCGGTTACTTATCGACCCGCTTGCGCAGCTTGGTGTCGCAGCGCATGCTGCGGGGTATGAATTGCCGATAACACTTTAGACATCGGGGGCGATAATCGACCGGAGTTTTTCACCAAACTTTTTGAGAAATACCGTCTCAATGCTGGAATGGAGTGGGGAAGGTAGGTTATCAAGCGTAAACCAGCCGCTTGCATCGACCATCTCTGGCTCCATGATAGTGACCTTGCTCGGATCGACCTTGACGGCATGGGCGACCGCAACCCAGTGTGTCGGTGTCCCGTCGGGTAGCGTTCTGAAAAGATCAAAATAGCCGAGCAGTGTTACTTTGAGCGGTGCAACGCCGTATTCTTCTAGCAGCTCGCGGCGCATATTTCCCTCGATAGTCTGCCCAACTTTTAGGCCGCCCGACCCAAAGTCCCAACAGCCATGTTCGTCGCGAGCTTTGCTACTCCGCTTGGCGAGGAAGACTCGGCCAGTTTCGTCATAGCAGACAAATGGCGTCGTTACGCCCACGAAGCTAATCCCTTTATGCTCTCTGAGGGTATCACTTGAAAGTTTTTTGACCATGACTCCAGTATACTCGCTTGGGCAGCTCGCACTATAGTGCTAGATATGCACGCTACCGCTTCAGTCATCAATTCTCTGCATGCTATTTGGGCTCAACGGTGAGGACAAATAACTTGGGTTAGTGAGTAGATTGACTTAAAACAAATTGAGATCGTTAAGCTCAGGGGGTAAAAACCCGTCTGGGTGTTGGTAGCCCGCTTCCCATTTTGAGCCTTTCCCATAACCCAAGTCTTTCATAAGTTTGGTTGGAGCATTCCGAACCCCGAGTGGCACGGGTAGGTCTGGGTACTCGGCGGCAGCAGACTTAGCTTTTGTCCACGCATCGTAACTTTCACGGGACTTCTGCGATTTTGCGAGTACGGTGGCGCAGTGGCTAAGGTTGATTTCGCACTCGGGCAAGCCGATACGCTCGACCGCCAAAAATGTACTAACCGCGAGGTTCAGGGCTGCAGGGGCAGCGAGACCAATGTCCTCGCTTGCAAAAATAACCATACGCCGTGCGATAAACTTTGGGTCTTCACCGGCCTGTAACATCCGCGCCATATAGTAGAGTGCGGCAGTGGGGTCGTTGCCGCGCATGCTTTTTATAAAAGCACTGATGACGTTATAGTGAGTTTCGCCCTTTTTATCATAGCCGGGTAAGCGAGTCTGGGCGGCGGTTTCGACGATGTCTGTTGTGATAGTTTTGCCGAGGGAAAGTTTTTGGGCGAGCTCTAGATTGCCGAGCGCAACGCGGGCGTCACCACCACTCATGTCAGCGAGAAGCTCGATAGATTTTTTGGGCAAAATTTTAGCATTTAACTTCATTTGTTTTGCCGACCTCTGTAAAATAGTCACTATTTCCACCTGGGATAGTGGCTGCAGTACGAGTACACGGCTCCGAGACAGTAGTGGGTTGATCACTTCAAAACTAGGGTTTTCGGTGGTCGCACCGATGAGAATGATGGTGCCGTCCTCGACGTGTGGTAGAAATGCATCTTGTTGTGCTTTATTAAAACGATGAATTTCATCGACGAACAGAATGGTGCGCATGCCGAGCCGTTGGTTTTGTTTGGCCCGCTCGATGACTCTGGTTACGTCTGCCTTGCCACTCGTGACGGCACTGATCTCAACAAACTCGCTGTCAGTTTCGCGCGCGATGATACGGGCAAGGGTGGTTTTGCCCGTACCTGGGGGTCCCCAGAGTATGAGGCTGGTCAGTTCTTTTTTCTCGATAATCTCGCGGATGATTTTCTGCGCACCAACTAAATGAGCTTGCCCGACAACATCGTCGAGCTTCTCTGGTCTCATCCTCTCCGCAAGTGGCCTCATCTCCATATATATAAGTATACAGCAGGTAATTACCCTCCTGGAGTATATGCTAGAATACGATTTATGTCCGTTGGCGTCTCGACGATTCGAATAGAAGCAGATTGTTTGCATGAGGCGAATAGATTTCTGCGCAAAGACCATACGAAAAAGACCCTTGTTGCATTTCTTGGAGCAACTTCAATAGTTCGTCCTGGAAAGGGGGCGTTTATACGCTCTGTCTATTATTTCTTTCGCGGAATTGACGATCTTTTGGATGGTGAGTACGAGGGTGAGAGGATAACTTCTGACCCGAGAGGTTATGCGGACGATATCAAGTCTCAGGTTATCAATAATGGTACCGTACAACCAAAAGATCGAATTACTAGACTAGGAAATTACGCCGTGCCTAGGCTCTTAAAGTTCGCCGACAAAGATGATGATGTTTGCGGTTCGATAAGTGATCTCATCGACGAGATGGTATTTGACTATGATAGGCGACAAACTCGTGCTGTCTCAAATGCGGGTAGACTAAAACAGAATTATGCTGTCGGACTTGGCGGCAGCCTCGATCTTTTGTTTGTTGGGCTCGGGTCGGCAATACGTACTCGCGACATAGCCCTATTCCCGATTGCTCAAGGTCAGTTGTACGCGGCGCGCGATCTTGAAAAAGACTGGCGCTTAGGCATCATTAACGTACCTAGCGAAGTGTTGATGGGCCAGGCTGATATGACGCCAAAAGTACCCTATGCGCAACTTATGGCGAATCCTTCGATCGTGGGATGGCTCCATGATGAAGTAACGCGAGGCATGATAAATATGGAAAAATCACTCGAGCTTGCGAGTGATTTTTCCCATAGGGGCCGTACGTTTGACATGGGGCCGGCTGTTCTGATAGGGCTAGGTAATGGCATCTTGCGTGCAAGCCGTACTACCTTGACCTCGATCAGCTAGTGCTCTACCACCAGTGGTGAGACTGCCAGAAGGCTAGGGCGTTTTCCCAGCTACCATAACGACGCATAGCGTAGTTGGTGAAGAACTGGTCTTGGCAGGCGTAGTCTGCGCCACACTGTGCCCGAAGTACGCCGTTACAATCTTGACCAAGCCCATAGCAACCGCTAGGGTTTGTTGCGTTCGGGTTATTACCACTTTCGCGGGCATAGATGTATGCTTTTGCAGCGTTCGCATCGACTGGATACGATGTCGCTACCGCAGGCGTACTAACGCGCTGCGTCGATACAGCCGTAACGGGTGCGACTGGAGTAACAACCGGTAGAGCGCGCTCGGTCAATGTTTCGTCTGCAGTCGGAATACGGAGCTCATCACCAGGGTTAATGACATCCGGGTTGGCTACTTTTTCGTTTGCATTAAAAATACGCACCCAAGTTGTTTGGTGTGCGTCGGCTATTGCGCTCAGGCTGTCGCCCGCAACAACCGTTACCATAACGGGAGCTGGTTTAGCAGGCTCAGCCGTTTTTTTGGTTTCAACTACGGCTACTTTCTTAGTTGTTGTTTGCTTGGTGGTCGCTGCGGTAGCCGTTGCTGGCAGCGCGCCAAATAGTGCGATCGCAAGTGCGACCGCTGTTACGGTGATACGTTTCATAGTCTATTCCTCCCGTAGTGGTCTACGCTTGATTGCGCTGATTGGGGTAGATTAATTGATATTAGCGAGATTAAAGAGCCCCAATATGGCCACTACTATTTTGTGTCAAAACTCCATTACCTGTTCCAGACACGTGGGTGTTAGGCTAGTACACAAGCACAATGGGCGTCAAGCCATTTTGGTATGACCAATGCGATAAACAGGGGTGTATATAGAAATGTAAAATATACAACAACACGATGTAATTAAAACTACTCTTTTACCACTGTTAAGTAAAAAATTTCTATGCATAAAACGGGGGTGAGAAACGATTGATTTATATGCATAGAACAGATTATTTTTTCTTGAGTAATTTACGCGGAACTTTATCTGTCTCGTCCTCTATCTCGTGCCCCAATATTTCTTCGATCAGGTCTTCGATGGTGACAATGCCGACGATTCTGTCGTCTTTTTCGATAGGCATCAGGTGGGTTCGCGCGCCGATAAATTTGCGGAACATGGTGTCGAGTGCAGTGCCACTACCAATAGCTTGTATCGGGTGGAGCTGCAACTCATCGACTCGTGGTGGGTTTTCGTCGAAGTCTATATCGACCAGTTGTTTTACGAGTAACACCCCAAAACAGATGGTTTTTGCCTGATTAAAAATAGGGATACGACTGCGTCCGCTTTCTTTTATCTCGTCGATACGTTTGTCGTCTATGATAGTTTGAGGCGTAAGCCAGTAAACGTGTTCTATAGGCGTCATGATGCTGCTGACCCGCTTTTCGCTGAGTTGCAAGGCGCCTTTGATGATTTCAACTTCGTCCTCGTCGAGCTCGCTGGCTTTGTCGCCGAGATGCTCATTTATCAGCAGGCCGAGCTCGTGTCTGGTGTGCAGGTCACGCTCAGTGTTTTTAAAGAGGCGGTCAAGCAGGAGTTGCAACGGTTTGGCGACGGGGTATGTTATGAAAATCATAAGGCGAATGAGCCAATACAGCCTGCCGCACCACTTTAGGGCGTCTTGAGCGAAAAGTGCCTGTGGCATGATTTCTGAAAAAATAACGAGTAGAAATGTACTGATAGCGCCTGCGACAAACCCGTTCAGGTGTGCATCGATAACGAGTGGCGTAGCGGAGGCGGCGGCAACATTAGTGAAAAGGATAGCAGCAAGCGTTAGATGGGCATTTTTTCTCAGGGGTAGAAGCATCTTTGCATATTTGTTTCCAAGCTTTCGTTTGCGGCGTAGGTCGCCGATGTCTAGCGACATAAACGCTACGTTGAGCCCAGAACAAACTGCCGCGATACCTACTAGAGCCACGATCTCCATAACTAAAATAAAATGATCCATAAATTACTAGTTAGTATACGACAAATCCACCCCTGTCGCAACGGACTTTTAGCTACAAGTATGCACCAAAGATGCAATGCGTCGCGGCGATAAAGTTATTTATACCAACGGGCATTATTCTATGGATAAATAAGTACGTTAACAGATATGAATTGGCGTAAAATTCGTTTGTGTGATACAATCTCTACCGAAGAGGAGGCGCCCGGGCTAAACGGACGCTTTATTTTATGGCACAAGACCCCACAAAAATCAGGAATATTGCGATCATCGCCCACGTCGACCACGGCAAAACCACGCTCGTAGATGGGCTACTAAAACAGAGCCATACGTTCCGCGACAACCAGGCCGAAATGAGCCAAGACCTCATTATGGACAGTGGTGACCAAGAACGTGAGCGGGGCATTACTATTACCGCAAAAGTGACTGCCGTACAGCACGGTGACTACCGCATTAACATCATTGATACACCAGGACATGCCGACTTTAGTGGCGAAGTTGAACGCACACTCAATATGGCAGACGGTTGCCTATTGATCGTCGATGCTCAGGAAGGCCCGATGCCACAGACAAAATTTGTGCTCGAAAAAGCGCTCGAGGCCGAATTGCATCCGATCGTCGTTATCAACAAAATCGATAAGCCTGGCTCGCGAATATCTGAGGTTGAGGATGAATTAGCCGACCTGTTTCTAGAGCTTGCCGTGCACGAAGACCAGCTACATTACCCGGTATATTACGCCATTGGCCGCGAAGGCAAAGCCTGGGCGACTCCGCCAACTGATGCAACCGAACCCGCCGATTTGTCGACACTGTTCGAGGCAGTTATCGATAAAATCCCCGCGCCAACCGTTGAGCTCGATAAACCATTTCAGATGTTGGTAACGGCTCTGGCGTGGGATAATTTTAAAGGAAAATACGCCATCGGGCGGATTACGCGCGGCCACGTGAAGGCTGGCGACCAAGTAGTACTATGTAAAAAAGACGGTACGCAGACGAAGGCCAAAGTAGAGCTCGTATTCATGAGCCGCGGCGTCTCGAAATATGAAGTGCCAGAGGGTGTGGCCGGCGATATCGTGCAGCTTACAGGCGTTGCAACGGCGCAGATTGGCGAGACCATCGCCGACACGCAGCAGCCAGAAGCTCTACCTGTTATCGAAGTTGAAGCGCCGACGCTGCGTATTTACCTCGGGCCGAACACGAGCCCATTCAAAGGCAAAGAGGGTGAGTTCAACACTTCGCGTCAGATTAGCGAACGGCTCCAGAAAGAACTGGAAACAAACGTTGGTTTGCAGGTCGAGGACAATGGCATCGGTTTTACCGTTGCAGGCCGCGGCGAATTACACCTTGGCGTGTTGATAGAAACCATGCGCCGTGAAGGCTACGAATTTGAAGTTGGTCGCCCACAGGTGGTGACGCACGTCGAAAACGACAAAGAAGTCGAGCCCATCGAGGAAGTTATCATAGAAGTTCCTGCCGAACACGTGGGCACTGTCCAAATGGAGCTCGGCCAGCGCCGCGCTACGCTCAAAGAGCAGTTTGCAAGCCCTAAAGGCGTCACCAAACTCATCTATACCATGCCCACACGGGCACTACTGGGTATGCGTAACATCTTGCTTACGAACACTAAGGGCACCATTGTTATGAACAGTTTGGTCATTGGTTTTGAGCCGATCGGTCAGGCGCTGCAGCAGCTACGTAACGGTGTGCTGATTTCGTTTGAAACAGGCGTATCAACACCATATGCGCTGCAAAACGTTGAAGCCAGGGGTACGACGTTTATTGGCCCCGCCGAACAGGTGTATGCCGGGCAAATCATCGGGCTCAATACGCGCCAAGAAGACATGGAAATAAACGTTTGTAAGGCAAAACACCTCACCAACATGCGCTCCAGCTCATCTGACGGTGTGGTACAGCTAACGCCTCCCACGATTTTTAGCCTTGAACAGTGCCTAGATTTTATCGAAAACGACGAGTTGCTCGAAGTAACCCCCAAATCGCTCCGTCTGCGCAAACGCGAACTCGACCCCAACCTCCGCAAACGCCAGAATAAAAACTAATAAACAAACTGCTACTCGCTAATAATAAGTGCGTTCACGGGTAGACTTTTCACCTGGGATGCTGTTTTTACAGTGGAGGGTTTTACTTCATTTCACTTTTCTAGAACTTCAGCGACAGGTGACACGCAAAGGGGGTCGACACGGCGATAAAAGTGCGGTACAATGCTAATATTGTTGGTTTTGGCATACAAAAATGTTAAAACGCTATGAATCCAGAGTGTAGTGAAGTAGTTTTTGCTCGGGGTTCCTACAGTATTCCGGCAATCACGAGTATTAAACGAAAACTACAATAACGGCTTCAAACTTTCTTGAAAAGCAGTTTGACTTATTGGGCTCAGCCACCGCTGCGCCGTAAAAGTCGAGTGTGTCTCCTTGCGGACGTAAGCATTTGCTACGGTCATAGGGCGATAGTAGGGTTTGAGCAGAAAAGGATTTATATAAAATGGCAGGATTTCAGAAAAAAGGCTTTGCTTATAAAGGCAGCCGCAGTCCCTACGCACGACCAGCACGTCAACCGAGAAAACCACGTGGTCGTGGTCAGTACATTGACCCAAAGAAGTTTGTTAAAGTAGCACGGCCTGCAGAGGTTGAGGCCTACCAGCCGACCCATCATTTCCGTGATTTTACATTTGACGAACGATTGCAGGCGAACGTGACGAGCTTGGGTTACGACACGCCAACGCCGATTCAGGACCAAACCATACCACTTGGCTTGGAAGGTCGTGATGTTGTTGGTATAGCCGACACGGGTACCGGTAAAACCGCAGCATTTTTGCTGCCAATATTGCAGAAACTGATGCTCGACAAATCGAGTAATGCCCTCATCGTTGCACCAACTCGTGAGCTTGCACAGCAGATCGAACAAGCCGGCCGTACGATGGGCAAAAACAGTGGTTTATCGAGTGCGACGCTTATCGGCGGGTCGGCATATGGGCCACAGCTACGCGATTTGCGCGCTCGACCACGTATCGTTATCGGTACGCCAGGCCGCATCAAAGACCATATCGAACGGGGTACATTGAACCTGAGTCAGTTCAACACCGTTGTACTTGACGAAGTTGACCGCATGCTCGACATGGGCTTTGTGAACGACGTAACGTTACTTTTGAATGAACTTGCTGTGGAACGCCAGGCGTACTATTTCTCGGCAACTATGGATGCGCGCGTTAGTGGCCTTATTCGCACTTTTTCTCCAGATGCAGAAACAGTAACCGTTAAATCTGGTGACACAACCGAGCAAGTACACCAAGATGTGATTTGGTTTGCAACTAAAGCCGAGAAACTTGAACAATTGCACGATGTACTCATCGACTCATCGATACAAAAAGCCATTGTGTTTGAAGAAACACAGCGCGGCGTCGAGCGGCTCGAAATAGCCCTCACCGAGCGTGGTTTTACCGTAGCTAGTATGCACGGCGGCAAGAGCCAGGGTCAACGGGCGAGAGCACTGCGCGGGTTCAAAGAAGGCGAAGTCGGCATATTGTTGGCAACAGACGTCGCGGCACGCGGGATAGACGTGGCTGATATTTCTCATGTCATCAACTTCACGCAGCCACAAACGTATGACGACTATGTACACCGTATTGGTCGTGCTGGTCGGGCAGGCAAAATTGGCTTTGCACTTACTTTTGTCGAAAAGAACTAGAAATAAATACATCATTATGTCATACTGTTGACATATGATACATAATGGTCGAGAATTGGTTGTACCTACACTAAGGTACGATTCTGCACAGAACTTACCGGATAAACTCTTTAAATGGGGCCAGATACTACTGCTTCGTAACGGCCCGTCAGATCTTTCGAGTAACGACGAAGAAACGCAGACTAAGACGACGTATTCATTCCCTAGGTTCTCGGTTACGAACGCCTATACCCGGGTAAGTAGGAACCCTGGCTTCGATAGTGGTATGGAGTGTTCGCAGCTATTGCTGAAATTAGCCCCGGAAATAGACGCTGCTGGCGCGCCAAATGAGCTGCGCGTGACGAAAATACTTGCTAGCGGTGGACTATCGCACCTGGTCTACGACCATAAAGGCGGGAGTTATCTTGCGCGTTTTAGCGGTCCGCATCCGATGCATGAGTCAAAACAGGCTAGTTTAGCTGAATTCGAGGCAGACTATGCTAAGAGTGTCAGACGTTTTTTTGGTGCTATCGGACTTCAGAGAAAAATACGGCTCACGCCTAAGTCGCAGGGTTCAGAGCGCACTGCGTAGAGAGTGCTTTTTACAGCACTGCGCCCTGTGTGGCACCGTGGTTTGTTCGAGCGTCGTACAGTTTGTCTTCGGTGTTGAGTAGCGTGATTTGGCTGGATATGATGACGGCAACTTGCGAACGCAATAGGTCGCAGCGCAGCGGACCGATGGACTGTAATTTTGCGGTGAGTTCTGCCGTGTATTGTTCGGCGAGTGCCACGTGGCCGTCTTCGTGGGTTTTGAGGTTTTTTGCGTACCTATCCCAGATGGCAACGACGTTTTCAGGCGTCTCGCTTGTTGGTGTATAGGTGGGCATGAGCTGCGCGATATGTAACCCAACGTGTAAGTTTTGCAATGTGCAGCTATCAGCGGTTTGCGAAAAACTATATGACCAATTGATATTACGAGCGGTGACGGCATGATAGCTTCCTGCAACCTTGGCACGGTAGTCGCATGACTGTATGGCGCTACGGAGGGAGGCAAGAGAATTGCCATATATTTGGTAATAGCCTGGTGTATCGATAGTCGTGGTCAGGGCGGGCGATGCGTCTCCGAGTGTAAGTGCGCCAGGAGTGGTATAGGTGGATGCGACACTGCAGTTAGCGGCTGGTTTTGCATCGGGTATGGCTGCGAGCGCCTGTAGCACTTTTATAGGGATTGTTGTAGAGTCGGTAGAAATGTCCTGCGAGACAGGTGTGTCGATGACTTTTTCAGACACGGCAGCAGAGCTAGCAGGTGGTAGAGCAGCAACAGTCAAAGGAGCGATGCGGTAGATATTTACATAGAGCGCAACAGCAAGTACCGACAGCAGGATGCTCCCGAAAACGTCTTCTTTAGACACAAAAAGGCGCCAATGCGCCCCTCGCTTGATTCTATACATAGTTACTCCACCAAGCCACCCGACTTGATACTTTCATTATAACACAATATATGCTATAATGTCAAATATAGCCAATACTGATACACTATGTACTGAACTATCTTCGGACAAAAAAGGAATACAACATGATCACAATATATTACAGTCGAGCAAGAGAACGAGCGCTGCAGAAATTAGACGTGGCTCGAGGTGGATCATGGATCGTCGTCAGCGAACCTACTATGGAGGAGCTCGATGAGCTGAGTAGCACCTACGGCCTGGACCGCGACACACTGAGCGACGCCGTCGATATTTATGAGGCACCGCGTATCGAGGTTGATGAAGGCGTTGTATATATATTCACACGGTACTGTTTCCCTGAAGGCCGCGAGATTGCAACTGAGCCGCTTCTGCTAGCATTCACGACAGATTATCTTTTCACCATTGGCCGTATCGAGAGCAAAATACTTGACCACCTAACACATGACCGAGCCGAGTTCGTTACCACGCAAAAAACCAAGACAATATTGCAGATATTAACGGGGATCAACCGGTCATATGCGGTTGAGCTGAACAAAATATCTCGCCGTATTTTGCAGCTACGGGCCAAACTGCGCAGTTCTCAGCTAACTCGGCGTGAGTTCCTGAGTATAATTGAGCTCGAGGAAGACCTAAATGAGTTTTTGAGCGCATTAGAGCCACAGGGTAAACTAATAGACAAGCTGCTGAGTGGCAAGTACCTGCGCTTGTACGAAGAAGACCGCGATATGGTCGAAGACATCGAACGAAGTACCGACGAGCTGATAGAGCAGACGCGAAACCGTCTGCGGACACTCACTAATATGCGTCAGGCGTATGATGCTATTGCGACGACCAACCTAAACGATACGTTTAAACGACTGACATCGATCGCGATATTTTTGACCATCCCGACTATCATCGGTGGTCTGTGGGGGATGAACGTCAAGGTTCCGTTTGCGGGGCACGACTGGGCATTTTTATTTGTGCTGATATGTATTGCCGTTGTGACGGCAGCGTTTATCTGGTTTTTCAACCGCAAAAAGTGGCTGTAACCTAACCCTATCATTGTACGGTTGCGCTATAATACGTATATGCTTAGACTGAGCGCAAGTTTGATAGGTAAGTCTGTCATGAGCCTTCGCACGGGTCAACCGGTGGCGACGGTGACGGGCGCGCTTATAAACCCCAACAATCTTAAGATCGAGGGTTTTTATTGTGTCGATCGATACGATAAAACGGAGTTAATTTTGCTGTATCAAGATATCCGTGACGTAGTTGCGCAAGGTTTTATCATCAATGACCACGACGTCTTGGCGCCTCCTGACGAGCTCGTGCGGCTAAAAAAACTGATCGACTTAGGCTTTGAGCTGACAGGCAAACAGGTTGTGTCGGTGAGCAAACAACGGCTTGGTAAGGTCAATGAATATGCGGTTGAAATAGAATCGATGTACATACAAAAACTGTACGTTGTGCAGGGTTTTATGAAAGGTCTAACGGGTGGAAACCTGGGGATTGATCGCTCTCAGATAAGCGAAATAACCAACACGAAAGTTATTGTTATGGATCCACTTCGAGGCGGGGCGATTCGCGCGACTGCTACAGCCTGAATAAAAGAAATGTGTTGTCAAATGATGTTGTGAAATATGGAAAGTGTTTCGGTTATGCTTGCATGGCTAGCGTAGCCTAGCATACACTGCGAACAATAGATATTAGCAGAGAGGGGAACTGATGTTTTATAGTCTAGCAAAGATATTTTTATGCTTCGTTGTGCTGTTTTCACCTCTGTTATCGACCGTGCAAGCATCTGCCGAAGTGATGACGCCAGATATCTTCATACGTGAAATAAAAATAAAGGGTGAAGATTTCATGGTACTCCAGGCGCAAAAAACAGTGCAACTTGGAGAGTACTACCTGAGTTATAGCAGCGACCCAACGGAGCCGCCAGTTCCTGAGTTTCAGCTCGCCGATGGTAGCTTGCGTGCGGGGCAGGCTGCGGTACTTGTAAATGATGATACCGTACCAACGTGTGATGCAGTGCTCGCCATGGATATGCCGATGGATCTAGCTGAGACAAAAGGACGGGTTACATTATGGCATGAAGTGCGATCTCAGGACGGGAAGACGTTGACATACGAAGATGTTGACACGGTTACATGGTCGAATGCAAAAACTGGATTGTTTGATATTTTGCGCCCTATGACGGTTGAAGACGGGCTTTTAACGCCTACTTGGTTTCGTGGCGGGGTTTTGAACGGTGAAATGACTTGGAATGTCGGCGATCTGCAAACTAATGACGTAGGCCGATGCATTTTGGCGACAAAAGCAGGAATAGTTTTGTCAGAACTAGTTAGTACAGACTCCGAGCCACCGGCGGTTATTGATCAACAGAATGGGTCAACAGCGGCCGAAAATGGAACTTCTGCAGATGAAAATGATGGATTGGTAGCACCGCAAATAACAGAGCTCGTACCGAATCCTGCGGGGAGCGGAACTGATGGAACGGACGAATTTATCGAACTTTATAATGCGAATGATGCCACCTATAACTTGAGTGGATACGTGCTTCAAACTGGTCTATCGACAAAACATAACTACATTTTCCCTGCTGGGACGGTACTAACACCGAATAGTTTTTCGGCTTTTTATAGTTCTCAGACTGGTCTAAGTATGAGTAATAGCGGCGGTCAAGCGACGTTACTTAGCCCGGACGGGGTAATACTTTCGCAGAGCGATCCATATGGGGTTGCTGCAGATGGTAAAGCATGGGCACTGGCCGACGGGGCCTGGTACTGGAGCATAACGGCTACGGCAAACCAGGCAAATGTGATTACCGAAAACGTTGTCGCCGCTGTACTGTCGGCTACGAAAACAGCTGCAAAGGTTACAACGGCAAAAGTAAAAAAAGCTGCAACCGCCAAGGCCCCAAAGGCGACAACCGTCAAAAAGAAGTCGACAAAACAGAGCAGCTCAGCGTCGAATACCAAGAAAGTTGCCAGTGCCGCAACCGAGCCAGTCCGCAGTATCCATCCTGCTGTGCTTGCTCTAGTTGCCGCAGCTGCGGTAGGATATGGGTTGTATGAGTACCGACATGACGTGGCAAACCGTTTCCACAAGTTCAGAACAAACCGAGCAGCTCGGCGCAGCCATCGGGGCTAAACTGCGTGGCGGCGAGGTGCTGGAGCTCGTTAGTGACTTGGGCGGCGGAAAAACAACCTTTACTCGGGGACTTGCGCGGGGTGCAGGTAGCCTTGATGCAGTCGGTAGCCCAACATTTACGATAAACCGTGAATACAAGACGCCAACTTTTGCTATCTCTCACTTCGATTTTTACAGACTTGGTGAGGCGGGGATCGTCGCCGAAGAGCTCGCAGAGGTGGCCAGCGACCCTAATTTCGTAACCGTTGTAGAGTGGGGCGATATTGTGCGCGGTGTTGTTCCGAACGACTGCGTGACGGTACATATCAGCCTTTCACCCGACAGTGACACTGACCGCGTACTCACCTTTGCATACCCGGAAAGTAGAAAATATATATTTGAGGGAACCATATGATACTGACTATTCGCACAGATAACCCGCAGGCCGAATTAGGAATCTACGACGGACAAGTACAGGTGGCTTACGAGACGTGGGAGGCGCACCGGCAGCTTGCAGAAACGCTGCATGGCAAAATCAGGGCACTACTGGAATCGCAAAACATCGAGCTTAGGGACATAGACGCGGTAGTGGCGTTTCAAGGTCCGGGTAGTTTTACGGGGTTACGTATTGGACTGAGTGTGGCTAATGCACTCGCAGCAGCACTCGAGGTGCCAATAGTGGCGGTACGAAATCCTGAGTGGATCGAAACAGGGGTGAAACGGATACTCCGCGGTGAAACTGACATGCAGGCATTGCCGTTCTATGGGGCTGATGTGCACATAACGCCTCAGAAAAAATGAAGTAAAATGGTCCTGCGACCGATAAAAATGCCAAAATAGGCAGTGCTTTATGGTCGATATGTGAAATACGACCATCTGATGTTGTAAGATAAAGGGAATGGATATATTCATACAGCTTTTTATTGGGGTTGCTGTGTGTTTGGTCTGGTATATTTTGTCAAAAGACCGCGGCGAAAAAGCACCTCGAAAAGCTCTTTGGGCGGCGGTGGGGTTTGGGTTTGCAGGGCTAGTTTTGTCTGCAATTCTCGAACTGATATTTATTCCAATTGATATAGACGGTCATGTGTCACTTACGGGCGTTGAATTATCAAGAGTTTCATTACTGATCGGTGCAATCGAGGAGCTGAGCAAATTTTTGCCACTTGCTTTATTTATATATCACAAGAAATATTTCAGCGAGCACAACGACGGAGTTTTATATTTTGCGATAGCAGGGCTAGCGTTTGGTGTGCCAGAAAACATCTTGTACACGCTGGACGGCGGGGCTGGAACGGGCATAGTTAGGCTCATTATGACCCCAGTTTTTCACGCGGCTACAACGGCCATCGTGGGTTACTTTTTAATACGCATGAAGATCGAAAAACGAGACGCCTCTGCTGTGGTCGGCGCGCTTGGGGCGGTTATATTGGCGCACGCGGCGTATGACTACGGGTTGCTTAACGGTAAGATAAGCCTAGTCTTGTTGTCTCTGGCTATCACGATTGGTCTAACGGCGCTACTTTTTGTGTTTATACATTTAGCCTATAAAGGCGACAAGTCACTCGGGCTCCGACGGCCTGTGGGTAGGGCGGTGATCGCACTGACCGAAAAGTCGGTATTTGGGTTTGGTGTAGAAGCGCCGGCGTTGCATTTTCGAGAAAAGCATGCAAACGATGGTCATCGTTCAAAAAAGAGTGGGCTCGCTATCACTGCGATAATCCTCGGCGTGTTCTCGGTTATACTATGTTGGCTACCGGTTTTTGGGCTGTTACTTGGCTTGTCTGCGGTACTGTTTGGTGCATTTGGATATAAACATGACAGAGTACCAGCGGTCATCGGAATTGGTCTTGGTTCTGTCGGCCTAGCCATTAGTTTAGTCTGGACTGGTTTGGTGGTTTTATATCTGCTTTCGAGTAGTGTGGGTTTGTAGAACTGTGGATAACTCTCTATGCCGCTATTGCTTTAGCACGGCGCAGGTACTATACTATTCGTTGTAAATAGCAACATAAAAACACTCTATAAAACAGTAAAAAAGGACAGAAAATGAAACTAATACGCAGATTGTCTGCCGGAATAACGGCTGGGGTAATTGCATTCTCATCTCTCTTAACATTGGCAGCGCCAGGTATAGTTCACGCCGCTGCCCAGACCTGCGCCTGGACGGGCACAGCAGGTGACAACTTATTTAGTACTGCCACAAACTGGAGTGGTTGCGGTAGTGCCGCTCCACTATCTGGCGATATATTAACCTTTGATTCATCAAGCCTCACCGGCAATGTAACGGTAACCAACGACATTTCGGGACTATCTGTTACAGGTATGACATTTACCGGTACAAATACGGGGAACTATATATTTACCATTGCTGGACCAGTCGGTCTCGCTGGGGATATTACAACGAACGCACCAGCGCAGTTTTCTGGCAGTCTCACGATGCAAAGCAATAGTACTATTTCTGGCTCTAGTTATGTTGATGTAACATCTACGGGTAGTATAAATGTCGGGACGTTTACACTTACACTGACGAGTCAAGATGGAAGCAATGTCGCCGGCGTAATTTCTGGTTCCGGTGCCATTGTTGGTAGCAGCTATATTAACCTGTCAGATGCAAGTAATTTCACCGGGCCGATGACAGTAAATACAGGTATCCTAAGTATATTCCCCAATAAGATATCAATGGTATCACCAATAACCGTATCTAGTGGAGCCTCACTTCAACTATGTGGTTTCAACGGTAGTTCTGTTGCAAACCCCCTAACAGTTTCTGGCAGTGGTAAGTCTAATTGGGGGGCGATAATAACCGCACAAGGTTGCAACTACGGCGGTGGTTCGACTCCAACCGCGCTTGTTCCAGAGGCGAGCGTCAACTGGACGGGGCCGATAACCCTGGCTGCCAATACTAAAGTGGGAGGCGTTGGAGATTTTAAGATTTCTGGTAGCCTAAGTGGCGCGGGCTATGTAATCTCGCAGACAGATGGTACGGTCGGCACAGTTACGAATAATTCGACGAGTAATACGAGCGCAACGCCGAGCGGTACCCAGACATCTCAGCAATCCACAATAACTTATGGCGAGAATACTCCGACGACAGACGTATACATAGGGTCAAATCAAATTGGAATCCTAGCAGGTACATATAATAATGCTACGATTGCGGGTGGCATTTTTAAGGGGATGGGTACATTAAAGGGAGCTCTGTCGGTTTATAGCGGCGCCATCGTTGCCCCTGGAAACAGCCCTGGCTGTATAACTTCTGATACGCTAGATCTTAGTGGAACCTACCAATTTGAAATCGGCGGGATTGATCAATGCACGGGTTACGATCAACTGAAAGTATTGAATGAATCTAATGCTGAAGCTGCGGTGTCGATCGAAGCTACTTCTGCAGTCCTAACCACCTCAATCTTTGGTGATTTTACGCCAGTGGTAGGCCAAACGTATGTCATTATCGATCAGGCAGGTGATAAAGCAGTTGTGGGCACCTTTAAAGATTTGCCAGAAGGCGCAACATTTGAACAAAATGGCATTGTCTTCAAGATAAGCTATGTAGGTGGTGATGGTAATGACATAATGCTGACCATCCAGAGTATCCCTGGGACGCCGGATACTGGTTTTGGGCTTTTGTCATCGAATCCTGTCGGCACACTACTGCTTATTACGCTTGCTGGCGGCACGATCGTATGGGCTGCCCGTCGTTTGAATAGCAGCAAAACTCGCTAGAATATCCTTCCACAAAAAAATAAAAACAAAAAGGTATAGTATATGCAGCCAGGGCGATTAACGCTCGACAACCCTATCTTTGCCGGTACACTCAGGCGGTCAAGCCTAGAGACTGGCTACGTGAAGCGAGAGTTACACCCTCGAACCGTTCAGGATGTAGCGTATGTTCGTGCGCGGCCGCAGGTTGTGGCGGCGGCGCGGTCGCATCAAAGTGTTGCTCCGGCCGCTAGGCTAAAAATAGCACCAAGTGAACCCCTGCAAACTGAGACTGCCATCAAACAAAAGCGCACTAGACGTACACCGATCCAACAGGTCGCATTGTATGCCATGGCCTCAGTCATATTCTGTTTAGGGTTATACATCGCGTACGACGGCTGGCAGGCAAATCACAAAGTGGCCGCTCAGGTTGGGCAGCTACAAAAGCAAGTAGCTTCGAGCGCGGAGGGCGACGGGTCGTCGGCTGTCCCATCCACTGAAAAACCGAGCGATAGTGCTGTGCGTAGTTATGTAGTAGCACCTAATTTGCCGCGGTATCTCGATATTCCAAAGCTCGGGGTGCACACCCGGGTCATGTCCATGTCGGTCGACTCTAAAAACGAGCTGCAGGCGCCCAACAATGTGCATAATGCGGGTTGGTATAACGCATCTGCACAGCCTGGACAGGCAGGGGCGATGTTGGTCGACGGGCACTCAGGCATCGGTAACTACCGTGGTATCTTTCACGACATCGGTACGCTCACAGAGGGAGATACAATAACCATTACAAGGGGTGACGGCGCAACGTTTGACTACCGAGTGGTTAAAACCGAAACACTTGATGCAGGCGCGGTCAATATGTCCAACATGCTGGTTTCGGCTGATACGTCGAAACCGGGGCTCAACCTCATTACATGCGCTGGCGATCAGATCCCTGGAACCTATCAGTTAGCGCAGCGCACCACCGTGTACGCTGTACTGAAGTAGAACCACTGTGTAATGAATGGAAAATAAGATAACGAGCATAAACACACCTCTGTAAAAAACAAATCCCAGGTAAAATGTATATTTCTGTATGTTTATTTGACGTAGCGTCCTCGTCAGGCGTATGCTAAGTGGTAGGTACACGAAAGTTTTGGGACTTTGTGCCAATTTATTGTTAATTTTGACGTTTGGGCGGTGGGATCAACTAGCTAGAGAAGTGATAGCGATGCTAAACGACTGACCACCCGAGCATTTACGGAAGGAAAACACGATGGAAATAATTCTTGCCATCCTGCTCGGTGTAGCAGGTCTTGGCGCTGGGTATGGCGCTAACAATTATGTAAACAAGAAAAAATCGGCAGACGCCGAAAACAAAGCCGAAAAAGAGCTGGATAAAGCCAAAAAAGAGGCTAATCGGCTTATCGATGAAGCGCGTAATGAAGCGCATAAGGTTAATGATGCGGCTCGCCGCGATGAACAAACTCGTCGTAACGAGCTTAAAGATCTTGAGGATCGTTTGGTCCAGCGAGAGAGCTCGCTCGACAACAAGCTTGACGAGTTAGATAAACGCACTGAACGGCTCCGCGCGAGCGAAGACGAGATCGAATCTCTCAAAAACGAGATACGAGACATCAGGGTTAAACAGCAGGAAAAGCTTGAGAAGATCGCAAAGCTCAGTAAAACTGATGCGGCAGAAAAACTCATGCAAATGACCGAGCGCGATATCCGTAATGACCTAACGGGGCTTGTTGCAAAACTACAAAATGAAGCCAAAGACACCGCCGAGGACACAGCAGGCGTGTTGATTGCTACCGCCATGGAGCGCATGAGTAGCGAAGTGACTGCCGAGCGTACCATTACGACCGTAAAACTCGAAGATGAAGAGATGAAGGGCCGTATCATCGGTAAGGAAGGCCGAAATATTCAGGCCCTGCAGCGAGCCACTGGTGTCGACATCATGGTTGATGATACGCCAGGGTACATCGTGCTCAGCTGTTTTGACCCCGTTCGCCGCGAAGTTGCCCGACAGGCAATGGAGCTGCTTTTGAAAGATGGACGTGTCCATCCTGGTCGCATCGAGGAAGTTGTCGAAAAAGCACAGAAAAATGTCGAAAAAGATGTCGTCCGTGCCGGTGAAGATGCCGCAAGGGAAGTCGGAGTCATAGGTGTTCCTAAAGAACTCTTGCATCTGCTCGGCGAGCTCAAATATCGAACGAGTTATGGCCAAAATGTGCTCAAGCACTCAACCGAAATGGCGCATATGGCAGGAATGCTGGCCGAGGAACTCGGGGCAAACGTCACCACCACCAAATATGCCACACTTTTCCATGACATGGGTAAGGCGCTAACCCACAAAATCGAGGGCAAGCACCACCATATCAGTGGTGAAATGCTACGCAAATACGGCGCACCAGAGGAAGTCGCGCTTGCTGCCGAGCAACACCATGACGATGTTGAGGCCACTAGTGTTGAGGCATTGATCGTACGTGTTTGCGACGCTATCTCGGCGTCTCGACCAGGTGCACGTAACATCTCGGCCGAAAACTTTGCCGAACGCATGAAAGAGCTCGAAAACATCGCTAATGGTTTTGGTGGTATCGAGAAATCATACGCCATTAGTGCCGGCCGCGAAGTCCGAGTTTTCGTTAGACCACAGCAGATCGACGACCTTAGTGCCATCCGCCTCGCTCGTGACATTGCAACCAAGATCGAGAGCAGCATGAACTACCCTGGTACCATCAAGGTCAATGTCATCCGCGAAACTCGTGCAATTGAATTTGCTAAATAGGCAAGACCAGCACTACATTTTACCTGGGATCGTATTTTTACAGATATACGTTTTACTTCATTTTGTTTGAGCTGAAACATATTTGACTACTGAAATACAGCTACACGCAGTGAGTTGTAAGCGTTAAATGGGTCAATTTTGACATCCTGAACGACCCTAAAAATCATTGTTGGTTAAGATTGCTATATCGATGTTATATCTACACCATTTTTTACTGAAAATTAGCCATAAAATGATTGATTTTTATAAGCGTTAGCATATAATTATCTTCGATAAGAACCGAGGTTGGTCGCAGGCCCCGAAGATACAATGAAAAAAAACAGATCAGAACAGGATAAAGACGACCGTTACTACCGCCATATACTGACGCGTATGGTCCCGACTGCCGTTATAGTATTTTTCATACTGTTCACTTTTTTCCCTCGTTTTGGTAACCCGATAACTAACCTACGCAACCTGAGCAGGCCAGATATGGGACTCTCGTCTCAACAGAGTTTGCAACAAACTGCGACTCTTGCCGCCGGACTGCAGCAGCTCGAGTCAAGTGGACAGCTCGGCGACATAATTTTCGGAGGAAATGGTGGAAACCAGAAGCTGAGCTGGAACGGTACTACGGCAGTGCTGACCCTGTCTAACGGCAATAGCGTCCACCTTGGGGCATTGGCTCAAGTAAACCCAGCTATCTCGAAAACGGGTAACACGCTCAGTGTTTCGGGTAGTGACAGTACCGTAGACCTCGGTAGCTACCTCGACAATACAGACGCGCAGAAGCTTGCGCGCACAGGGACAACACTCACTATATCTGGTGGCAACAGCATTGACCTCGCGCCGATCAACACCGACAACCAAACGGTATCACTCAGCGGCTCAAACCTAACCATTTCGGGCGGAAATACAGTAGACCTCAGCAGCATTAACACGGATGCGCTCGCCGCCTTAAACTGTGCTGCTGGTCAAATCGTTCAATGGAACGGTGTTTCTTGGGTCTGCGCGTCTCCTAGTGCTGGCTCAGATTCTCAGACACTCACGCTCTCTGGCAACAATCTGAGTATCCTTAATGCGAACTCAGTAAATCTGAGTGCATATTTAGACAACACCGACAGTCAAGCGCTTAGTCTCTCTGGCAATACGCTTTCGCTTGTCAGTGGTGGATCAGTTAACCTCGGCGCCTACCTAGACAATACCGATGTCCTCGCCAGCCTCGGCTGTGCGACCAACCAACTAGCCAAGTGGAATGGAACCACCTGGACCTGCGCGAATGACACCGACACCCAACTCAGTGAAGCCCAAGTCGACGCCTATACAGGCAACAATGGCTACCTCACAAGCGAAGTGGATGGTTCTACGACGAATGAAATCCAGGGCTTAACCTGGAACAGCGGCACTCACATACTGACTATCTCGAGTGGCAATACAGCTGACTTGGGAAGTTTGCTCGACAATACCGACGCTCAATCTATTTCCAAAACGGGCAACACTCTTAGCATTTCAGGAAATGCAAGCACGGTGGACCTTGCAAGCTACATGGATAACACTGACGCGCAGAGCCTCAGCCGTAGTGGCACGACACTCACCATCTCTGGTGGCAATAGTATTGACCTCGCACCCATCAACACCGACAGCCAGAACTTGAGTCTATCTGGTACGACACTGAATATATCTGGCGGTACTGGTGTAAATATCGCTTCTATTAATACTGACGTTCTCGCTAGCCTCAGCTGTACCACGAACCAAATCGCAAAGTGGAATGGCACGGCTTGGGCCTGTGCCGCTGACGTCGACACAGACACCATCCTCAGTGAAGCTCAAGTCGATACATATGCGGGTAACAATGGTTATCTCACTAGCGAAGTCGATGGCAGTGTAACCAACGAGATCCAAAGCCTAAGCCTCGCCGCTAATGTCCTCAGCATCTCAGGCAATGCCGGCACCATCAACCTTAGCAGCTATCTTGACAATACTGATGCTCAATCACTGAGCTACAACACCGGTACACACGTTCTTAGTATCTCTGGCAATGCTGGCACTATTGACCTCAGTAACCTCATCGACAACACCGACACCCTCGCCAGCCTTGGTTGTACCACCAATCAAATAGCCAAGTGGAACGGTACCGCTTGGGCTTGCGCTAGTGACTCAGACGCTCAATCTATCTCAAAAACTGGTAATACACTCAGTATCTCGGGTAATGCATCGACCGTTGACCTCAGTAGCTACATAGATAACACCGACCTCCTGGCCAGCATGAGCTGTACCGCTGGTCAAATTGTCCAATGGAACGGCACTGCCTGGGTTTGCATCACCCCTAGCTCAGGGACTGACTCTCAGAACCTTAGCCTCAACACAAACACCCTGAGTATTAGTAATGGTAACAGTGTTAGTCTTGCGGCCTATCTAGACAACACCGACGCCCAGGCGATCTCACTCGCAAGTAATACACTGAGCATTAGTGGTAACGCCGGCACAGTCAATCTCTCTGCCTACCTAGACAATACAGATTCTCAAGCACTCTCACTTGGTGGTAACACGCTCTCTCTGGTAGACGGTGGTTCTGTTAACTTGGCAGCCTATCTCGACAACACTGATGTTCTCGCTAGCCTCGGTTGTACCACGAACCAAATCGCCAAGTGGAACGGCACCGCCTGGGCTTGCTCGGCAGACATAGACACCCAGCTTTCTGAAGCGCAGGTAGACAGCTACGCTAATAACAACGGCTACCTTACGAGCGAGGTGGACGGCAGTACCAGCAACGAGCTCCAAACTCTCTCATGGAATAGTGGTACGCATATATTAACTATCTCCAACGGCAACACCGCTGACCTCGGTAGTCTGCTGGACAATACTGACACCCAAGCCATCAGCAAAACAGGTAACACCCTGAGTATTTCGGGTAATGCCAGCACCGTTGACCTCGCGAGCTACTTAGACAATACCGACTCGCAGACACTCAGCCTAGCAGGCTCAACTCTGACAGTCTCGGGCGGAAATAGCATTGACCTTGCCCCCATTAACACTGATGCGCAAGATCTTAGCCTCAGCGGTACCACACTGAACATATCTGGTGGCACCGGTGTAAACATTGCTTCCATTAACACCGACGTTCTGGCCGGCCTCAGCTGTACCACGAACCAAATCGCCAAGTGGAATGGCACCGCCTGGGCTTGCTCGGCAGACGTAGACACCGACATCGATGCTCAAACTCTCTCACTTGCCAGTAACAGCTTGAGTATTCTTGGCGGCAATAGCGTCAGCCTTGCTGGCTACCTAGACAACACAGACGCGCAAACCCTCAGCTATAACACCGGTACGCACGTCCTCAGCATTTTTGGTGGTAACACGGCCGATCTTTCGAACCTCCTTGACAACACCGACGCCCAGTCTATCTCCAAAACAGACAATACTCTCAGCATTTCTGGAAACGCGTCCACGGTTGACCTAAGTGGCTACCTCGATAACACCGACGTGCTTGCCTCGCTATCCTGCTCCACTGGTCAAATCGCCAAATGGGGCGGTAGTGCATGGGCTTGCGCGGCCGATGTAGACACCGACACCGTTCTCTCCGAAGCCCAAGTCGATGCCTACGCAGGCAACAATGGCTACCTCACCAACGAAGTGGATGGTTCTACGACAAACGAAATCCAAGACCTATCTCTCTCTGGTGATACCCTCAGTCTAAGCAGTGATGGTACCACCGTAGACCTTAGCGACTACATGGATGATACTGACTCTCTGGCCGCCCTCAGTTGCATCGACGGCAAGATCGTCAAACGAACCAGCGGATCTTGGGCTTGTGGCGATGACAACAATACAACCTACAGTGCTGGCACCGGCATCGCCATAGACGGCAGCAATGTTATCTCTTCGTCACTTGGTACTTCTGTCGACTCCGCTGAGATTGTTGATGGGACGATCGCTACGGCTGATGTTGCTGACGGCGCTATTACAAATGTTAAACTTGCCACTTCGTCACTTACCGTTACAGCTGGTACTGGCCTAACTGGGGGAGGTACAGTTAGTCTCGGTGGTACCGTCACCCTTAATCTCGCTAGCGACTTTGGTTCGTCGATAGATAGTAGTGAGATAACCGACGGTACTGTCGCCACGGCCGACCTCGCAACAGGTGCCGTTACCTCAAACACGATTGCAGACGGCACCATCGCCACCATAGACCTCGCGGGTGGCTCCGTTACGGCTGCAAAGCTCGCAAACTGTTCATCGGACGGCCAGATACTCAAGTACACCACGGCTAGCGGCTGGGCCTGTGCTGCAGACACCGACACCGATACAACCTACAGCGCCGGCACGGGCATCGCCATAGATGGCAGCAACGTCATTTCATCGTCACTCGGGAGTTCTGTCGATAGCAGTGAGATAACCGATGGCACTATCGCCACCGCTGACATTGCTAATGCCTCAATAACGTTCGCAAAACTCGGGCAGAACTCGTGCGGTGATGGTCAGGTTATAAAGTGGAGCACGGCCTCAACTGCCTGGATTTGCGCGGCTGACGTCGACACAGACACCGTCCTCAGCGAGGCCCAAGTAGACGCCTACGTGGGCAACAACGGCTATCTCACTACTGAAGTAGATGGAAGTACTGCAAACGAGATCCAAGACCTAAGCCTTTCGGGGAATACTTTGGCGTTGTCGAGCGATGGAACAACGGTAGACCTCAGTGCCTACATGGACGATACAGACACCCTCGCCGCTCTTTCATGCTCACCAGGTCAAGTTGCACAGTGGAGTGGCACAGCCTGGGTCTGCGCAACTCCCGCCGTCGATACCGACACGCAAGACCTTAGCCTCGTCGGGGACACGCTAAGTCTCGTGAATGGTGGCAGTGTAGACCTCAGCGCCTACATGGACGACACCGTTCTCTCCGAAGCCCAGGTAGACGCCTATGCAAATAACAATGGCTACCTTACTAGTGAGGTGGATGGGAGTACAACAAACGAGCTGCAAAACATCTTCCAAACTGTTGCAACACCCGATGCAAACAACCCGAGCGCCGACAGTACAACTGACACATTGACGTTTGCAAACGGCAGCGGCGTCACCATAACTAGTAATGGCACGACCGACACTATCACCATAGCAACAACGCTCGGCACCGATATTACCAGTAGTGAGATAGTCGATGGTGCTGTTGCAAACGCGGACCTTGCCAACTCTAGCCTGACTGTCTCTGCCGGCACAGGACTGTCGGGCGGCGGCACTGTATCTCTGGGCGGCACCGTTACGCTTAGCCTTGCTAACGACTTTGGCTCTAGCATCGATAGCAGTGAAATCACAAATGGTACACTTGTTTTTGCAGATCTTGGGCAAAACGGGTGCAATGACGGTGATGTCATCAAATGGAGCAGTGGTAGTACGGCATGGACGTGCGGCACAGATAACTCAGGAGGCAGCGTAAACTCATTTGCAACAGTCGCTACGCCTGCCGGCACAAGCCCAGTTGCTGATAGCAGTACTGATACACTCAATTTCTCCGGCACAGGTATCACCATTACTGGTAATAGCACAACCGACACGATTGCCTTTGCCCTCACCAACGACTTTGGTGCAAGCATTGATAGCTCAGAGATTACCGATGGGACAATTGTTGGCGCAGACGTATCTGACGGTTCTATTGCCAATGCCGACCTCACAAACTCAAGCCTCAGCGTATCGGCGGGCAACGGCCTAACCAACGGCGGCAGTGTTAGTCTCGGCGGTTCAACCACACTAAACATTGGCGCTGGCAATGGTATCACCGTCAATGCCGATGATATCGCTGTAAAAACACTGACCGCTACAGATGCACTCTCTTCAATAACATCATCTGGCTCGGGTATGGAAGTCCTGGCTTCTGGGGTTGGGTTACTCCAAGGTTGTGCTGATGCGCAAGTACTCAAATGGGATGAGACAAACGATGTTTGGGCTTGTGCCAACGACACCGACACTCAACCAAGTGAAGCAACCATAGAGTCATATATATTTGATGCCGACAACACCGGTACGCTCAGTAGCGGTACACTCGCCCTCGGGAGTCTGAGCTACACCGGCGTACTAACGGACGCAAATGTGTCAGACACTCTAACTATTGGCGCAACTAGTACCGTGAGCGATAGCGCCCTGAGCAGTAATGTCTCGAAACTTGGCGCAGCCATAGAATCATCCGAAATCACCGATGGCACCATCGCCGCAGCCGATATTGCCCCCGATTCGCTTGATTTTACCGAGCTCAAAGATGCTATGACACTCGACGCCACTACGGCTATTGCACTCGGCGCCAATGACTTCAATATCAACCTCGATAGTACCGGCACATTCAATGTTCAGGATGGTGGCACCAACGTACTCTCGGTACTGGCCGATGGCACATTCCGCTTCCAAAACTCAGCCGATAGCACCACTGCGTTTGTGGTGAATGATGCGG
>CAZLLY010000003.1:32360-39427 GCA_964560755.1 uncultured Candidatus Saccharibacteria bacterium
TTGCAAATGCGGTCGAAATCGGTACACTGGTGGACGATGCTGCCGACGTGCTACTGGTGCTTGACGGTGTTAGTGGCGCCGACCCGACAGGCGTTGCTGGCGGTATGTACTACAACACAACAAACAGCAAATTCCGCTGTTATCAAGGCGCCGCCTGGGTAGACTGTATATCGCCGGTTACGCGTACGGCGTACGTGTCGAGCGATGTCAGCACAGTTCCGACTCACACAAACTATGTGGATGTAACTGGGGCTTCATTTACGAATCTCGCTGCAAATACCAAGTATCACTACAAGTTTGTCATCAGCCATACATCAGGTGCGATAACGACCGGTATTGGCTTTGGAGTTACAACACCGGCCGGTCCTACTGCATTTAGGCTATGCACCACCACCATGGGGACGCGGTCGTCTGTCACGGCAGGGTATTTTGCATCGTACTGTAGTGGTGTCGCCGAGCCAGGACTGTTTACGACTGGAGTACAAGCGACAGCTACCGAGTACCAGTCGACAGTTGATGGGTATATCGAGACCGGGGCTACTGGCGGAACACTGCAGCTTCGTATGAGGGCCGAAGTAAACGCTGCAGTTACTGCAAAAGCTGGTACATATGGTGAACTAACTAGGGTCGAGTAACGAGCTACAGTGTGGTAGAATAACCATAAGAAAAGTGAGGAATATATGGCAAAGAATAACGATGATACTAACAAGGAAATAAATGAAGTGAAACAGAACAGGGGTCGTTTTACCATCTCAAGTAAAATAAAAAATAACAAATTACTTTTTATAGTCTTGGTATTGGTAGCCCTACTTGGGTTAGTAGGTACGGTAATTTTCTACAATAAATACCAGGATGTTAAAAATAACCCTACGCAGGCTCAAAAAGCCCAAAATAGTGCTGAAACACAGCGTGTACTCGGCGAGCTCAAAAAAGTGTTGCGTGTCGACGAGACCGAAGCACCGACAGTAGCGCGCGTAGAGGATGCTGCCAAGCTCAAAAAAGCCAATGCAGAGTTCTATAAAAACGTAGAAAAGGGCGATTACCTCGTTATTTTCCCGAAACGGGCCATCATTTACCGAGAATCAATCGACCAGATCATCAACATAGCACCGATCATCAACACGAGTGGCACTAACGCAGCCAACACGCCTGCTACGACGACCACAAACGCGGCAACCACCACCAAAACTACGACGAAGTAACACTGTTTTACCTGGGATGCTGTAATAACAGGGGTGAGTTTTACTTGGTTTTGGATTTTTGATTATACAAGTTTGAACGGTACTGTACTATTCGAGCAGTAGTTTTGACCGACCCATATTCCCTTAGGCCAGAGTACAGTACAATAGGGCTATGCGAATTCTATACATCGGCGACATCATGGCCGAAATGGGCATGAAGGCGGTCGAGACAGTTCTGCCGAGTCTTGTTCAGGACGAACACATTGACTTTGTGGTGGCTCAGGCCGAAAACGTCACCGATGGCAAAGGCCTATGTTTCGCTGACTATGAACGGCTCAAAAAAGCTGGCGTACAAGCATTTACCGGAGGAAACCACACGATGAGCCGAGAGGAGACGGTCGTTATGCTCGGCAAGCCAGATATGCCGGTCGTTGCGCCCGCAAACATGCCCGAGTGTCCTAAACCAGGGTACAAGATAATCGACCGCGTGTTGGTTGTGAGTATGCTCGGGAGTATTGTCGGCAAGCAGTCTGAAATACCGACCGAAAACCCGTTAAAAACCATCGACCGTATCTTGGCCGAAGCACCAAGGGACGAATATGACTACTCGGTTGTAAATTTGCATGGTGATTTTAGTAGCGAAAAGATCGTTTTTGCACAGTACCTCGATGGCAGGGTAAACCTGGTCGTTGGCGACCACTGGCATGTCCAGACCAATGACGCCGATATTTTGCCAAAAGGTACTGCCCGCACTACTGACGTTGGGATGTGCGGCTCGCTCGACTCATCACTTGGCGTCACCTTTGACAGTATCGTCCCACGGTGGCGCGACGGCTACCAAACACGAAATATACTCGAGACTACTGGCCGCAGCCAATTCTGCGCTGTTCTGGTAGATATAGACGACGCAGGTAAGGCAAGTCACGTTGAAACCATACGCCGCGTTTGGTAGTAGGGTTGGCTGACGGCAACGGGCTGATCTGTTATGATAAAAACATGAGCAAAAAGGCAAAACGGTGGCAGCAAGTACTCGTTTCAATCATCGGCGGGGTGGGGTATCTGACATGGTTGGTGCTGCTACTCGTGCTCGTAGGGGTGTATTTTCGGGACGTCCAGCAATCTAGCGTTGGCAAAATGGTACTACCGACGTATGTTCCCGCGTCTACAGCCCCTGTTGATCCAGAGCTACAGACTGGCGAGGCCGGCGAGCCGCTCGCGCTCAGTCCTATCATTGCTGTTGTACTCATCTTGGGGCTTGTTTCGCTCATGGCATATGTGCTTTTTATGCGGTATATCCCTGCGGCAAGCCGTAGCGCCGAAAAAGTGGTAGAAAAAACCGCTGAAGTGGCGGTAGGGCAGATCGAACGTCACCATAAAAAGAAATTGCCAAAACGTAAACATATACAGCTGACCGAACAGGTGCGTTGGGTAGTAAAACTAGTCATAAGTTTGGTGCCCGCTGCGCTCATTACGCTCTGGCCGGCCTCGGTATTGCACGAACATATCTTGCCCGACGGTAGTACCGACCCGATGTCGTATGTTATCAAGCTGACGATATTTTTCTTATGTACCTGGGCGGTCATATGTTTTTGTACCCAAACTGCGCTGATGCGTTTATGGGGTGTCGCCCCGCAAAACAGCCCGGCTCGCTCCAAGTAGCTTGGGCACTCTCTGGTGCTGCATCTAGCAAATATAGCTATACATTTATGCTCGTATCTGTTACAATCGTCCCGTGACCGATCGTGGTCAAGCTGTTTACATATCTATATTATCGGGGAGTGGCGCAGTCTGGTAGCGTGAGAGTTGCCGGCGGCAACTCGCAAGGGCAATTTCCGACAAAAGCTATGCTTTTGATAGTGAAGTGCCGGGGCCGCGGAACGTGGCCGCGGTTTGGACCTACCGCAATCATGTAAAATAGGTTTACTGTACACTTAACAGTTTAATGTCGGGGAGTGGCGCAGTCTGGTAGCGCACGCGGTTTGGGACCGCGGGGTCGCAGGTTCGAATCCTGTCTCCCCGACCATTTAAGACATTTTGAGCCTTCTCTAGTTTGGAGAAGGCTTTTGTCATCTGGTAGGACACCACTTTTTCCTCGTCTACTACTAGGTTCAAAAAGATTATTCGGCATACATGGTCTTTATCAACTTCATCGGCTGCTTTCACCTTAGAACCAGCGTTTTTAGCTAGGTTCAAAAATTGCTTAATGCTTAGAAGCTCTTGGTCAGGGTCGCTTAACTCCGCTCGTAGTTCGGTAATCTGCTTTTTAAGGTCTTTGCCGTCCGTTTCTAATTTCAAGATTTGCTCATTGTTCACTTTCCACACAGGGGTATCCTGCTTGTAGTCTATGATTTTTAACCCAATTTCTTTAACCCTACGCTTGGTTGCTTTTAGAGCTGCTTCCTTACTGTTAATGTCAGTTCTAAGTGCTAGACGCCGAGTGTCGGCTTGGCTTGTTAGGTGGTCGTAATAGTATTGGTAATCTTTTTCAGTAAGCCCCACGCCATTTTCCAATAGCGAATATATGAAGTTGAATACAACAATGGCTCGTATGGATTTCTTTTTACGGGTGCAATCGTGATTGGTGCAGCGGTAGTATAGGTAGTGTTTACCAAGTCTACTTTTTGAAGCACCAGGCGACATACTGCGACCACATTCTCCACACTTAACCAAGCCACGTAATGGATAAACGTTTTACGTCTGTTCGTTACTAAAGGCGAACGCATAGCTCTTGAAAGTCGCTGCACTTCGTTAAAGTCATCTTCACTTACGGCTGGCTTAAAGTCGTATGCGTCGCAAAGGTTAATAGTTTTGTTAACTTGAAAGAGCATACCGTAGTAAAACGGGTCTTTGAAAAGCTCACTCAAAATCTGATAAGTCATAGTGATTTTCTCGCCAAAGCGTTTTGCTTTTGTGCCTTTAATAACACGTCCATAGCCTTCTTCGTTCATATAGTCAGCAAGCTCTCGTAAGCCCATACCACCTTTGCGTAATTGCCACGCTTCTACTACAAGGTCGTAGTTCTTGCCCTCGTCGTCAGGAACATAAATACCTTCTTCGGTACGAATGTAGCCGTGTTTTGGTGTGCCTGATGATTTGCCCTCTTTGAAAGCTCGTCTATGACCACGCTTCACATTTTGGGATAGGTTTGCAGAGTAATATGTAGACAACGTGAAGGAAATGCCAAGTAGCATTTTGCCACTGGCGTCATTAGTAAAGTAGTGGGTACAGAACTTTAAATCTTTAATGCGCTTGTCGTCAATTAGCCCAAAGATTCTGCCACCGTCTTGCATATTTCTTGCCAAACGGTCGGGGTGCCAAGCAATTATTCCGTCTACTTTTCCTGCTTGCAGGTCAGCTAGTAAATCCTTAAATCTATCACGCTTGGGGTTGTCAGGTATCTTTGCCGAACCGTGGTCTTCATAGTAAGGCGTAGCGAGCTTTATACCAAGTTTAGCTGCCAGCTCTTCGCACTCGGCAATTTGGTCTTCAACAGAACGCTGCTGACGTTCTTTATCGTCAGTAGACTTACGAACGTACAGAGCATACCTCAGCTTATGTATGTCTACCTGTTCTTCTTGCTCGTTTTCCATAGTATTGATTGTAACCCTAAGAATAAGGACGTACTAAAGTTCTATACGCCCACCATTATTGTCGCTGATTGTAGTTTCGTTCAGCTTTGCTAATTTATTATTTTCATTAGTGTTTTTAAGCACTTCCATAAGTTGTGCTAATTCATCACCGATTTTTGTTTTTTCTGGCTTGTCGTTTGACAACACCAAAGAAGTTGAAGCCTGTGATCCATCAGGCTCATTTAATAATGAGGACACACTCCGTCCCTTTCGCTGGAATGCCTCAGTCGCCAACTGTATAGCAAATAAAGTTAAATTGTTGTTGCTTTACACGTTCTTTCGAACTCTGTTGGGTCACCACTATCATGGTCACATGAATAGTGAGGCGACTAAGAGAGAACCCCAACGATACTCTACCTATAATTATACTCTTTACCATAAGCATTGTCAAGTTTATGTTAGTGTTTTGAGATAATAAGAATAGAGGTATCATCAAAAATAAAAGGAGCAATTATGATAATCAACAAAGCCATTGGAAGACCGACAAAAATAAGCTATTCAACCATGATAATGTTGGCTGATTCGATCCGGCACAACAGCACAATTACCGAAGCCTGTAGGTATGCAGGTATATCTAGAGATACTTACTATCGATTTTTAGAGAACAAAGTATTCGCAGAAAAAATGGCAATCGCTAAGAACAATCAGAACAAAGTAGTGTTTAGTTTTCTGACACCTTTCCAGATTAACTAGTCGCTTTTGCTGTGTTTTCAAGATTTTTGCTGTCAGATAAGTAGGAACATTGTATGGCGGAAAATGACGTTAAGGGTCAAAAATATGGCTGAAAAATTCGGGAACGGTTGCTCTGTAATCCCATAGTCTAAAAGATGAACGAGAACCCAAGCCAAAACACACTCTGTGACGCATTCTCAGAGCTTTGGACAAGCATTAGGGTTTATGTTGAGGTTATTGTGTGGCTAATGCTGTTTATCCCTGTTATTCTGATTGTGTGAAACAAGACCTAAAATTTATTACAAACGACCAATTTCAGAGCTTTACATCACAGCTTTTCAGCGAGGAGCTTCCATCATTTCAGGCGATAGAGGGTGCAGGTGGCGATGGTGGGCTTGATGGAATTGAAGGAACGACTGCGTATCAGATGTATTTTCCAGAAGTGAAGAATAGAGATAAGAAGCACTATGTTTCGAAGATTGATGCCGACTTAGCGAAGTTACAGGCTACAACCACAAAGAAAGGACTGACTATTACGAGGTGGATATTTGTAGTACCTGAGGACTTGAGTAGCGATGTGGTGCTGCACTTACAGGCGAAGTCCAAGGAGCTGGGTATCGAGTGCATATACTGGGGTGCTACAAAATTAACAGCACTAGTAAATAAGTATCCGTATATACGTGATGCATTCCCTGAAGTCTTCCTGCCTGATGTGAAACAGGATTTAGCAGAAGTCAAAGACGGAATAGATAGTTTACATCGCAAACAAGATAATTTTACAGAGATAATCACCGATGAGGAGTTTTTCCGTATCAGACAGCAGTTAGGTCAAGAGGGTCAAAATAAAGCAAGACAGATGATGAATACTGTACCTCCTGGATCGGCACAGCAACAGGTATCACAGGCAGTTATGGCAGAAGCTAATAAGAAAATACAGGCACTCACTGACAGAAAAAATACAAGTGATAGGTTTTATAAATTAGCAGAGGACGAAATCAACGAGTTCTTTGACGAAGAAGTCACAAAGGTACGCAGTAGTTTCGCTACAAGAGGTTTAAGTGCTTCAGGTCTTGAAGAGAAGGCTCTTAGTGATGTCAAAGTAAAGCGGGATCGGGAACTTGAAAGACTAAGGCTAAAGTACGGCAAGAATGGGTAAGTCAGTCCCTGATTCCAGCAAGTCTTATGATGAACTAAGAGCGATTACTGATGCTGTATATGGTGGAAAATTAGAAGTAAGTTTGGCTTTTCAAAAGACATACGCAATCCTTGTTAAATACGGTATTCGCTTGCGTGATAAAGACGGTCACGACCCCAAGATGACCATAAGTCCACCAGACGATAATACGCTAGTTGTAGGTATAAGATACTTGAAGGATAGCGGCAGAACCACCGAAGACCATTTTATATTTAGACGTAGCACAGACCTATATAGGTGTAAGGGTAAAGAAATCAGCCAGATACTGCCACAATATACTGGCTCACATGAACTGAATTTAGCTCGCAATAATTAGGAAAGCCAATTATTGCATAATATGTTTATTAACAGGGGTGGGCGAAAATAACACATGCACTTGACAGGCAGCTG
>CAZLLY010000004.1:0-36287 GCA_964560755.1 uncultured Candidatus Saccharibacteria bacterium
CGGCTTCCGGCAGGATAGCTAGATCTCCATTGAGCTGACAGTTTGAATCAAACGAGCCATCTGGCAAATATGCATACCATGTTTTGAGCCCAAACGATGTTGTTTTCGTACACGGCTTGACGGACGATGCGTTACCCTGGATAGCCGTAGGGGACAAAAACTGCAAGAAAGCACCCAGCAGCAAGAACGTCGCCAGGCCTATTATAGCCCTCGTTATAGTAACTTTTGCCTTGGTCACCTTTTGCGGGTCGCCCTCGGAGCTCGCATACAATATACCGCCGTAAGTAATGCCCGCAACAACCGCAACTCCTGCAACAGAGGCCAGCAACACAATCGCTGGGTTGATATAGGTGTTAAATAGACACTTTTGTGCCGCATCAGCATTTACTTTATCGCCAGGCTTATAACCACACCCTGCGGCATACGCAGGAGGGGCGGCCGCAACCGAAATAGCACCGAATACGAGCACCCCAGCGAGGATAAGACCGATACGCTTAAACATTCTTTTCATATTTATACTATAACTATACTGCACGTGACTAGCTTTGCACAACCAGTTTGACCGAATGGCTATTGCCTCTAGTATTTCATCGGCAAATACTGTTTAATGATTGATAGATATTAACCTTAAGCTTTCTCTGTTTATATGAAAAAATCGATTCGTTTATGGGGGACCCGACTGCTTCTGCTCGTCATAGGCCTTGTTGGTGTTATTAATGTTTTCCCGCCTTTGCAGCCCCACGCTTATGCCTACGACTGGCAGGGGTTAGATGCAAAAACAACCGGCTATAGTTACTACGCTTCGATGAAGTACTGTGTGGAGGCATTATCCAGCTCGAGGACTACTCCGTATACAGTTAAGTTTGGGCCATCAATAAATCTTGGATCTCATTACAATACTACTAACGCTGTTGCGGTTTTGGGCTTTACCGCAAGTGACGGCGACAACGAAGATGGAATCATCGACTGTCAAAAAACTTCGGGCGACTTTACGGCAAAAAGTTTTGGCTACGAGAGTGACCATGACAAGTTTTTATCAGACCTGGGTTATGTAAAGGATGTCGCAAATAAGCAGTGGGTCTTTACCGATGGCGACACATCAGCCAACGCCGTCAAAAGCCCTCCGAGTGCAAATAGCTCGTCGTCAAAATTACTTGCCAGGTTAAAAACTGTTGCAACTGCAAAAAATATCGCGACTGTAGTCACCCCCGAGATAAACTATCAGCTTGCTCGTAGCGCATTAAAGGGCAAGGGAGGCTCATGCCAGGCGAACATTACACTATTTTCTGAGCTCGGCGCAACGCAGAGTCAATATGGCACCGGCAATGGCAAGCTCCGCACTGCGTCTATGTTTTGGCCTGATGGAGCCAGCGGGCCACAAAAAGTCGGCATCGAGCTCGGCGATGCTAAATGGCCATACGGCCTGGCCGCTTACCCCAACAACCCAGGAGCCTCAAATGAGTGGAGGACTACGAACTGCTATACCGTCTCGGATGACATTTCCGAGTGGACGAGCCAGATCGCCAACACTGTTAGCGAGGCAAACGCCGCCCAGACCGCTGCGTCAAACACCGCCGCCATCAAAGCTGCGGCTGCCGTCTATGCGACCGACCTATGTAAGGGCAAAAGCGCTACACCGACATATAGTACTTCTGGGCAGTCTGGCGATTCACCGGCCACCCAATGTGCAAGTGCCATCATTTCATGTATGGAAAACCAGTCAAACACCGGTGGTAGCATAACATCACAGATGACCATACCCGTCGAGCAGATGAGTCTACCTATGCTCGCAAAGTGTATCGCAGAGTCAGGCAAAGCAAGAACGAAAGACACGGCCAAGATCCTTAAGGCCCTACAAGAACTGAAGGGTAAAGCAGACGAGGAGGCCGCCAAAGCGCGCGCGAATGCCGCGGCAGGAGCCTGCGACACCACCGCCGACCCAAACTGCAAAAGTACCGATGAGAACGTCGACCCCTGCCCGATGCCACAGGACACTGTTATGCGCTGGTTGGCATGCTCACTAATCACTGCCGGAAGTGGGTTGGTTAATGGTTTCTACAATGCAATACAAGGCTTTCTATATACCCCGGTTGACCAAATATTTGACTCTACATTCCAAAAAGTATTCAACCGCTTTAGCGTGTTTGGCATGGCCATCATCGTCATAGCGGGGCTTGTCATGGTCATTGCGCAAGCAACGGGGAGCGACCTAGTAGATGCCTACACGGTCAAAAAGGTAATGCCACGGCTTGGTTTTGCCATCGTCGGCATAGCACTAGCCTGGCCGGTACTAAAACTCCTGATGACTTTGACCAACGACCTTGGTTTAACCGCTGGCGCCTTTATATCAGGTCTAGGTAGTGGCGAGGGTGGGCTGACTGGTAGTGGGGAAAACTCTTTTGGTATAGTTTGGGCCATTGGGCTCCCCGCATTAGCACTCGGTAAACTCGCGGTTAGTCTTGGTGCCTGGGGGTTGCTTTCACTGGTTGGTACTGGGCTGCTAGCATTGCTCCTTGGTCTATTCGTACTCGCCATCCGTCAACTCGTGCTCATCGTGTTAGTATTGATGGCCCCGCTCGCAATCGCAGCATCTGTTTTGCCTGGCACAGATAAACTATGGAAGTTTTGGCGTACAACCCTTATAACAACTCTCGCAATGTTCCCACTCATTATGCTATTCCTAAAATCTGGCGAATTTTTTGCCCGCATCGCCGGCAATATTGCACCTGAAACAGGTTTAAGTGGCGATGCATGGGCGATACTCGCGGTTATCGCATTCTTTGCACCGTATTTCATGCTACCGTTTGCATTCAAAATGACAGGGGGGCTGGTAAGCAACATATTTGGCATGGTCAATGACCGCAGCAAAGGCCTATTTGACCGAATGAAAAACAACCGTGCCGAAACCAGAAAAGACCGCAAAAACAGAGCCGGACAGGGCCACCTATGGGACCCAAATAGTGGGTTCCAGAAGGCAATGAAGGGTAACACTTTAGCAAGTTGGGTAACCGATCCTAAGGGTTCATTCGCTTATTCCAACAAAGACAGGAGATCAGTAAACTGGATCCCCGGGCTCAAACGCGCTGGATACAGCGTAGCTTCAAAAATAGATGCAGGCCGCAATGAACATACGAATAAGCTCGTAGAAGAGCTTACAAAGATGGGCTACAATGATCGTGCTTTCCGCCTCCTCAGCGGCGCACACCACGGCCTAGAGGAAAGCACCCAGGGAAAGCTACGTGATGCCGGACTTTTAGGTAAGCGTATCGAGACTGTACAGGACTTACAAAAAGCAGCCGCTATATTGGCGAGTAGTACTGGAAAAGACGGCGCGATGACAAGTGGAGCAATAGGTGAGCGTACGGCTTCAAACGCCATCTTGCAAAGCCTAGGGCGGATTAGCACGCTATATCAGGACTCAGAAATGGGCAGGGCAAGCATCACAGGAGCAGGCATGATTGGTTTGGCATCGCAAGGTTATGGCGAGGCGGATGATATCGCCGCTTCTTCGGCCCTGCTAAGCCAAGACTCAGATCTAGATGACTCATCCATACACAGCATGGTGGTACAGGCCCAAAATGTCGGGGTGCGTGGACACCCGGAACTAAAATCTGGTTATGGTGTCGTTTATGACCCAGAAAAGAGGAACTTCGACGAACATGGTGTCGAGCTAGCTAGGGGTGGGTACATAAACGGGCTCACGGGGCCCGGAGGCAAGAACCGCGCCAAGGAACTCGCGCTACGGTTGTCAACTCAAGATTTCAGTGTCGCAAAGCCTGAGTCATTCGACCGGATAGTGGCTGGCATTAGTGCCAACCTAGAATCTGGAGAAGCAACCACAGTAGAAGTCCAAAAACAGCAGCTTTTCAATCTGGGCGGATTCTACTCTACCGCTAGCCCTGCGTTTAAAGAGAAAGTTATTAAGTTCATTGAAGCTAATGGACTCACAGACGAATTCAGGCGACAGAGTCAGCAAGCCCCTGAAACAACCGGCGGAGGTCAACCTCCAGCCGAGCCTGCGAAGACACCATAACATACATGTTAAAAACCTCCCTAGACAGCTGAGCCAGTGGTCGGCAAAGCACCAGCCTGAGACTGAGTAGGCTCTGGATAAGTAAACGGGGTACCCGTAAGCGTTTCGTATAGTGTGTTGAGCTGTTGCTCGTATACAGTAAATGTTGCTAGGTATCCAGCACCGTCAGCGTCGTCACCAGGCTTTCCTCTGTTACTGGCGTTTAGCAACATATCAAATGGGTCTTGTGTTTTGACCGCTTTGCCACCAACACCTAATACGGTACTGAACCCGTCGGCAGACGCAACCTGTATATCCCTTTGATCTTCAATGTAGTGCACTCTATTGTAACTCACGCTGACAAGTTCACCATTTGCGTCTATCCCAAATCCATTGTCAAACAAATAATTCCTATTCACCCGTGGGTTGGATGTATTTTCGGCATGCGTAGCTAATTTTTGCGCAATAAATACATCCACGTTCTTGCCCTTGCGATCTTCCCACTGGCGCTGCGCAACACCATAGCTGTCAACTACAACAGGCTCTTCGAGCTGATATCGAAACTTTGTTTCTTTTGTAAGGTTAGTGCTAGGTTGAGTGCGAACAGGGGTTATACCTTTATCCCTAAGACCCTTCGCTACTGCTTGAGCATGTTGACGTACTGCACTTACTGTCGCACTTCGCCTCTCCGCACGCTCCGCATCCAACGATTGGCCTTCACGACGACTTAACCTCTCTCTGAGCTGCTTTTTAGTGTCACTCTCTGCATTTCGGCGTTGTTGTTCTGCATCTAGTTGATTTTCCCACTGCTCACGCGCTCTTTGCTGAGGTGCATCGAGAGAAGCCTGTCGTGCTGCGGCATCTTGTTGGAGCTGGGCAGTTAGTTCTGCCGCCATAGCCGCACGGGCTGTGGTGGCGGCGATCTGCGCCAAAAGCTCCTGCTGCTGCCGTACAGTTTCATCCTCGGCAGGGCGGGGGATAGCGCCACTACCGCGTAGCAGTTGCCTCATCCGTCGAGCAGGGCGAACATTGGGCTGTCTAGGGTATTCTGATGATCTTGGTGACTTTGTCATAATAGTTTCTTATGTGAAGATTCACTTACGCAATAAGTACATTATACACCATGCTTGTGTTTTTTGCAAGGGGGTTGTGGTTATTGTGGTATATTTCAACACGTTTTGTCAGTCTGCTTTACAGAAGGGTAACGACCCTTGAACTAGTGTGTGTAAGGTGGCTATTTTGAGGAGAGGTGAGTGCGGAGGGTCTCGGGAGAGTGGGCGGCCATAAGGTGGGCGCGGGTGTGGTGACGCGTGCGGATTTGGAACTCGCGCACCGCAACAAAGATTGCCGCGGCGAGCAACGCCCATAGCCAGTCGGAAAAGCCGATCGGAGCGGCGTGGAAGTACGTGTTTATTGGGCTGTAGATGATGGCGACCACACAGGTCATCGACAGCGCCATGGCGCCCCACAGCTGCTTGTTATGGAACTGAAAACGAGTAAACAGACCGTGTTCGCTGCGACGCTGCAATATGTTGCACAGCTGCGCCAAAACGACCGTTAGGTACGTCAGCGACATGGCACTCATGTGCAGCACACTCTCTGGCGCTACGCCGCTTGCAGATAGGCCGTGACGCCAGTAGTACAGCAGGTAATTGCCGAACGCCAAACCACCCATAAGCGTGCCCGCAAACAGTATATCTGCGACGCTGTGGGGGTTAATGATATGCCTGCGCGTGTCGCGTGGTGGCTCGTGCATGAGTTGACCCTCGGCCTTATCATTGCCAAGTGCGGCAATAGGGAACAGCTCGGCGATAAGGTCGACCGCCAAAATCTGCATCACCGACATAGCAAGTGGCACATGAAACACTGCCACGGCGGCCAGACTCGAGAGGTTGATGGACAGCTCGGCAAAGTTGCTCGTTAGGCAGCTAAGGGTGCCTTTTTGGATGTTACGGAATATGGTACGACCCTCTTGGACCGCGCCAACAAGGGTGTGGAAGCTGTCGTCGAGCAGCACGATGTCGCTCGACTGTTTAGCGACGTCCGTACCCGTAACACCCATGGCCACGCCAATATTGGCACGTTTGAGTGCCGGTGCGTCGTTGATACCATCGCCCGTCACGGCCACAACCAGCCCACTCTGCTCGGCGAGCTCGACGATGCGCATTTTATCCTCGGGCGCAACACGGCTAAATATCGTACCACCGCGGCGGATATGCGCCAAAATCTGCTGGTCGCTGAGGCCAACAAGCTCTTCTCCGGCCACGACGACCAGGTCTGATGGCTTTTCGGCTAGTTTGGCGCGTACCGCTATCGCTCGTGCAGTAACCGCGAAATCGCCCGTTACAATAGACACTTTCATGTTCGCCGCACGGGCAGCCACCATCGCCTCGGGCACTTCGTCTCGCAGCGGGTCGACCATGCTTACCATGCCGAGGAACGTCAGGTCGCACTCGGCCGCCTCGAGATGTTGGTGTTTGGCGTCAAAACCTGCCGGTAGTACGCGGTAGGCAAAGGCGAGGTTGCGCTGCGCCATGGCGGCGTGCTCTTCGTTGTAGTCTAGGAAAAACTGTCGATCACGGTCGCTCAAGGTGCGGACATGCTCGTGGTCCCATAGGTCGGTTGACTGTTCTAGTACGGTTTCTGGGGCGCCTTTGACAAAAAGATATAGTTTGCCGTCTACCTCGCGAACAGAGCTCATGCGCTTCCTGGCGCTGTCAAACGCATACTCTTTTTGTTCGGGGAATTGGTCGGCTAATTTTAATGGGTCGAGCCCCGCTTTGCGCGCAAGCGTGATGAGCGCGCCCTCGGTCGGGTCGCCAACCACGTGCCATTCGCCGTGTTCAGCATCTGGTGGGTTTACAAGTGCATTACTAGCAAGCGCACCCGTCTGGAAAAACAAATGTAGCCCCTGTAACTTCGCCCCAGACAGTGGTTTTTTGTTTGCATCGACGACTACGCCGTTGGTTTGGTACCCCGTACCCGTCACCATGTACTCCGTTTTGCCGATCAATACTTGTTCGACGGTCATTTGGTTTTTTGTAAGTGTGCCGGTTTTGTCAGTCAGGATGATGTTGGTAGCGCCCAATGTTTCGACTGCGCTTAGTTTTTTGACCAAGGCTCGGGAGCGGGCTAGTTTGGCGGCAGCGTTGGCAAGTGCTGTGTTTATTTCGGCGGGTAAACCTTGGGGTATGAGCGAGCTCGCGATGCCGATCGCAAAAAGGAGGGCATCTTTGACCGAGAGGTCGGCCATGATGGCAACGGGCAACAATATAGTACAAAGGACAATCGTACCCTGCGTGACACGAGTCGCGATGTTATTCATTTCGCGCTGCAATGGGCTGAGCTGCTCGGGTGCGGCCTGGCTCAGGCTCGCTATGCGCCCAATCTCGGTGTGTGCCCCTGTACCAACAACAACCCCCAGGCCACTGCCAGTCGCGACCGTCGTACCCATATAGACGAGGTTTTGCCGACCCGACATCGGTATATCTGACGGTATGGCGTGTTTAAATTTGCGCGTTGGGTTACTTTCGCCGGTTAAGGCAAAGTCATTGGTGCTTAGTTCTTCCTCGGTGAGCACGCGTAGATCGGCCGGGACGTTATCACCCGCCTCGATATGGACGACGTCGCCCAGTACGAGCTCGGTCGAGTCAACCTCGATAGCACTACCGTCGCGGTACACTCGAGCGCGCGCCACGACGAGCTTTTCGAGCGCCTGCAGCGTTCGCTCGGCCTTGTATTCCTGCATATACCCAATGGTCGTATTAAATAGCACCAGCAACACGAGTACCGCGGCCGTACGTACGTCTCCCAGATAGGCCGAGAGGACACTACTGACGAGCAATAACACGATCATCAGGTCTTTAAACTGTCGGAAATACGTAACGAGCGATGATTCTTTTTTCTGGGCTTCTAACACGTTTCTACCCTGAACGGCTAGGCGCTCTTGGGCAACTAATGTACTCAAGCCCCCTCGTTTACTATGTAGCTGCGCCAACGTTTCATCAGGACTCAACCTGTAAAACGCCAGCTGTTTGTCGGTTCCCATTTTGCTCATGGTTATAGTATAGGGGACGGATGGCTAGTTTTATAGAGGCATAATCGACCCAACGGCAGCATTTGACCGCGGAGCGCCGAATAATCCTAACCCAGATCTCAAAACCCCTAAACTTCGTCACCCCCCGTGTACGCGGGGGTCCAGTGATTACTAAAGTAGCTACAAGCTACTTTAAAACTATGACTGGATTCCCATTTTCATGGGAATGACGGGTATTGAGACTTGAGTATCCTATATAGCGTATAATAACAGATATGGAAAAAGAGGCAGGCCAAAAGCGACTCGTGGTTATCGACGGCAATTCGGTGTTTTACCGTGGCTACTATGCCATGCCCAACCTTAGCACCAAAGACGGAACGCCGACCGGCGGTGTATTTGGGTTCGCCAGCATGGCACTAGAGGTCATCAAACGCTTGAAGCCCGACTATGTGGCGGTCGCCTGGGACAAACCAAAAACGAACATCCGAAAACGCCTCGCAATCTACCCGTCATACAAGGCAGGGCGCAAACCCGCTCCGCCTGACTTTTACGAACAAATCCCTGTTTTGCATGAGCTGCTCGATGCATTTGGCTGGCCACTGTATGAGCTCGATGACTATGAGGCCGACGATATCATCGGTACACTCGCGCGTCAGGCGAGTGAAGTAGGGGTTGAAACGCTCATCGTCACCTCTGATATGGACGCATTACAGCTCGTTGGGCCACTGACGAAGGTTTTTGCCATGAAAAAGGGCCTGAGCAACATCGAACTGTATTCGCCGGCTAGTTTTACTGCCAAATATGGGCTAGATGTTAGTCAATTCCTCGACCTCAAGTCGCTGAAGGGCGATAGCTCTGACAACATCCCGGGAGTGCCCGGTGTCGGTGAAAAAACTGCTATCCAACTACTCCAGGAATACAAAACGCTCGACGACATTTACGACAACCTCGACCTTATGAAAAACACGCTCCGCGCCAAACTCGAGGCAGGCAAAGAAAGTGCCTACATGAGCAAAAAACTAGGCGCCATCTGGTGTGATGCGCCCGTACCACTCGACCTCGAGCGTATGGACGGCCACCATGCTAACGCCGAGCTCATCGCCACTTTGCTTGAAAAACTAGAGTTCCGTAGCCTAGCTCGGCAGGTTCCGACATCACTCGGCGTTGATTTATCGCAGGTTTCTAACCGAATAATCGACCGCGGATTGACGCTGCCAAAAAATGTCATTATCGATAATGAAGTAAAACTCACCGAAGTTAAAAAGCCATCCCAGGCGGAATTGGTTATATATTCGCGGAGTGCAGGCGTCGCGGGTCGCGACCCAAGAGTACTCATCGTGTCGCCGTCGCCCGACCTAGTATATAGTTTTGACTTGTCAAAACTGCCTTCAGAGTCGGTCCTAGCACTTTTCGACTGGGAACACGCGGCCCTCACGGGCTACGACGTCAAATCGTCACTTAAAACACTGCTCGGTATGGGTGTGCCAGGGGCAGATTTACCGACGGTAGGGCACGACGTGTTGGTCGGCTCATTTATCATCAATTCGCTGCGCCGTGAGCTTTCACTGACCGAACTCGGCGGCGACATCGGCTACGACGGGTCGCCGTTTGAGAGTCTAGCCGACGATGAGCTCCTAGCACGGGCTCCCGAGCTAGTCGCGGTACTCCGCGCCCTCACCGAACAACAAACAGACGAGCTCAGTAGCACCCCGAGCCTCCAGTCGGTCGCCGCAACCGTCGATTTCCCGGTTATCCCCGTGCTCGCACGCATGGAATACCGCGGTATCCAGCTCGACACCGGCTACCTGGGTCGTTTTGCAAGCCAGATAGACGACACCATTTCTGACCTTGAGCAAGAAATATATGGCTACGCAGACACAGAGTTTAACATCGCGAGCCCTGCACAGCTCGCCGACGTTCTCTTTACGAAGCTCGACCTGCCAAAACAGGGTATTAAAAAGGGTAAAACGGGCTACAGCACCGCCGCTAGCGAGCTCGACAAACTACGGTCATTACATCCCATCATCGACCTCATTAGCCAATTCCGCGAGGTGACAAAGCTCAAAAACACCTACGTCGACACCTTGCCACGCCAGGTCGACGGGCATAGTCGCATCCACACCACGTTCAACCTGACCATCGCCCAAACGGGACGTCTGAGCAGCGTCGAACCAAACCTGCAAAACATACCCGTACGCACCGAGCTCGGTAAACACATCCGCACCGCTTTTGTCGCCGGAAAGGGCAAACGCCTGGTCAGTGCCGACTACAGCCAGTTCGAGCTCCGCCTAGCCGCCGCAATGAGCGACGACCACGAGATGATCGCGGCATTCAACCGCGGAGCCGATATACACCTTTTGACCGCCGCAGAAATATACGGACGCGACCCAGAGGATGTCACCAAACAGATGCGGTCGGCCGCAAAAACGGTTAATTTTGGTGTGCTGTATGGCATGAGTCCACACGGGCTGAGCGCTGCAACGGGCATGAATTTTATACAGGCCCGTGAGTTTATCGACAAATACTTTGAGCTGCGCAAACCGCTACTCGGCTACCTAGAGGGGCTGAAAGAGCAGGCTAAAAAGGCAGGCTACGTCGAAACATTGCTCGGCAGACGACGACTAATGCCCGACATCCAGTCGTCTAACTTTATGGTGCGAAGTGGGGCAGAACGAGCTGCTATGAATATGCCCATACAGGGGACAGAGGCCGACCTGATGAAACTCGCCATGGTGGCCGTCGACAAACGGCTTGCGGCCGAAGCCCCGGGCGCCGACCAGTTGTTGCAAATCCACGACTCTATTTTGGTTGAGTGCGACGACATGGACGCCGAAAAAGTGGCACACATCCTAAAATCAGCCATGGAGGCAATCTACCCCGAGCTACCCGTAAAACTCGACGTCGACACGAGCATCGGCGTCAACTGGGGTGAGTTATAAAACGCACCCAACTCTGGTAGAGTAATAGGTATGGCCGAAGAACTATTTCACGTTGGCGTTAAAGCGATCGTACGTAACGGCGATGGTAGCGTTTTATTGGTACGAGAAACGGGGCATAGTGAGGCGTTTTGGGACCTGCCGGGCGGGCGGATGGAGGCGGGAGAAACGTTCGAGGCCACACTCAGGCGCGAGCTACACGAGGAAGTCGGCCTAAACGATATCGACACAGTTCAGCCATTTATGACGGTGCTGTCTAACAAACGTATCGCGGTCTCGGAAAGCACCGTAGGTTTGGTGCTAGTAACATATATAGTTACCGCTACATCTTTAGACACCCTCCGCGCAAACGAACCGAGGCTCGAGTTAGCCTGGGAAAAGCCCATGCAAGCCGCTGCACTACTGGCAGACAAATACTCAAAAGATTTTTGTAACAAAATAGGGGAGTTATAAACAAATATGTGGAAACGATTTGGCGAGTACCGCGAACGCTGCGCGGCAAAAAAACGTCTGAGTAGCCTGGCGATATTTCAGATAGTCGAGCAGGAGCTCCGCGTCGAAGTGGCTATCGCCAAACACCGTTGGCGTCAGCACACCGATTTTTCATACCTAGACCCCTATATCGAGGCCGCCACACAGCGTGCACGGATTGCCGAAAACGCTAACGACACAGATGCTGCGGCTGCAGCCTGGCTACTGGCGCTCATTTTGCGGTCGCCGCGTGCCGCTCAGGCCCAAATGCAGATGGATAAACACAAACATAGCTTCCACAATAAATCGGCACGCGTCATGGAACTGATCGATTTTAACGATGCCTATGTTTCGACGGTGCTTGCAATGCCAACAGATCATATCCATGAGTTTAATGCCGAATTCAAACGCATGATCGACTGGTTTTGCAAACGAGTTGGAGCCTGGGCGCTTTCCAATGAGCAGTTTGAGGCGATCGCACATGGACTGAGCCGCGAGATAGCCGTATACAACGCGGTTTACTCTGCCGGATTTGACGCAAAAATGACCAACCGCACCGAGGACGCCTTTGGTATAGACCTACATATCCGCGAGCGAGAGACGAACAAACGCATCAGTGTGGATACCAAAACAAACTCCGCCTTTCACTACCGACTTATCGAACTTTTCAGGGAGGGCAGGCTTAGCCAAGACGATATCGACCTCGCGGAAAGGCGCGGCTATACCGCCGTCATGAACGGTCACGGCGAAGAAAAACAGCGCGTTATACTGTGGCGTATCGACCATGAAACCCTCGGCGACATCACCGACTTCGCTTTTGCCAAGACAGACCTACTGCTCGATGAGCTCCGCGGAATGTTAAACGAATATGGAGAATAGTATGAACGAACGAGAGGGAACTCACACCATGGATGAAAAATTACAGAAAAAAATTATTCGGCAGCTCCGCGGCATTCGATTTTGGATGAGTTGTATGTGCATACTCATGCTGGTTGGGTTTGGCATACTGGGCTTCCTGACATTTCAGCTCGTCAGTACCATCCAGAAAGTCGAGAAACAGTTTTCGACCGTCCAGTCCCAGGCAAGCCAGGCGCTCGACGCCAAAAATAATCTCTGCGAAAACAGCCTCATCGCAAGCACAAGCGTCTGCAACAACTAGATAGCTGTCTCTCAAAACTCGTCATTCCCGTGAAAATGGGTTAGGTCATGGTTTTACAGTAGTTTATAGCTACTTCAACGATTTCTGGACCCGCGCGTACGAGGGGGGGTGACGAAGTTTTGGGGTCGTGAGTCAGACTAGACATACTTGACAATGTTTTTTTGACATGCTACCTTGTAATAGAAAGGTAGCTTAAAGCATCATGGACATAGTATCAACAGATGACAGTTTTGCCTCATTGCGAAAAGGTCTGCTCGAATTCGCTTTACTCCAGGTAATATCGGGGCAAAAAGTATACGCCGCCGACATACTTGAGCGGCTCAGCAACACACCATTTGCAACGAGCGAAGGTACGTTGTACCCATTGCTCTCCAAACTCAAGCAGGGCGGTTTAGTTGCGTACGACTGGGCCGAGAGCGAGTCTGGCCCACCACGGAAATATTACCGTTTGACGGCAGCAGGAACCGAACGACTCGCGGGAATGCGAGACTATTGGAAAGCGCTCGAAACAACATTAGATAGACTAGGAGAAACGTCATGAAAAAAGTAACAGCCATCAACTTAAACGGGCGAGCCTACCAAGTTGAGGAGGCGGGTTTTGCAGCGCTGCAAACCTATTTGAAATCTGCCGAGGAAAAACTTGCAAGCAACCCAGACAAGTCCGAGATTTTGGCGGATATCGAGCAGGCGATCGCCGACAAATGTGACGGTGTGCTGCAACTCGGCAAAAACGTGGTGTCAGCCGAAGCCATCCGAGAGATACTCGATAAAATCGGGCCGATCGAGGAAACGAGCGACACCAAAAAGTCAGAGAATGCTAGCGATACTGAACCTAAGGTGAAAAAACTATACTTACTGCCCAAAGAGGGCAAGCTGAGCGGTGTTTGCGCTGGTGTTGCTGCCTATTTTGGTATGGATGTCACCGTCGTCAGGCTGTTTTTTGTGCTACTTTTATTCCTGACACAAGGCTTTATGTTAATCGTCTACATCGTCATGGCTATCGCAATGACAGAGGCAAAAACTCCCGAAGAGATCGCGGCGGCGCACGGCCGCCCAATGACCGCACAGGATATCATGAGCCGCGTAAATGTGCGCGCACCCAGCACGGAAAGCCTAAACCAGGTCGGCTCAACTATCAACCAAATCGGGCGGGTCATCGCCCAAGTTATCGCTATTTCCGCACTTATCGTGTGGTCTATCGGCACGGCAGTTCTGGTCTGGTTGCTTTGGGCAATGGCACTTGGCTACATAAAACTGTACGACAATCTCGATTTTCTCAACGGTTGGCACCAGGGCGTGTTTATCTTGTGTGTATACCTGTTATTTGCATTACCACTACACTGGATATACCGGTCATTTATGGTAATCGGCAAAGGCCGAGGTAGTGAAGAGCTCTCAAAATCAACGAGGGTAGCTGCGGGCACTAGTATCGCTTTGTGGGCTTTTAGCCTGGTAACAATCGTCGCATTTGTCAGCTTTTATGCGACTGATGTTGCGAGCTATGTACGCGCGCACCAAGGCTATATCGACATCGGCAAGAGTAATGTGTGCCTGGACCCAAGTCGTTGCCATCCAGCCGAAACCATCGAACAACCTATCCAGCCGATCGAGGTTCAGTATAATACAGACACCACAAGTCCAGTCGAAGTACACTAGCATTTTACCTGGGATATACTTTTAACAGATACGACTTTTACTTCATTTTGAAATTTTAGTGTTCAGTGGCTACATATCGAGCTATGTGGATCTCACGGATATTTACTGTAAAAAATAAAGGGTAGCGTAGTAAAATTGTATACATTTTAAGCCTATGACTCACTGCAACCATAAGCTATAATAAACAGGTAATGGCGACATATAAAGTTCTGCAGGATATCGAGGCAGAGGACAAGCTCGTTGGTCCTCTGACGCTCTGGCAATTTATCTATTTTCTCGGTGCAGCTCTCTGCGTCTATTTGGGTGCAATATCGGTACTAAAAGGTGTGCCATTCTTTCTAATATTTCTCGCACCTGTTGCGCTGTTTTTAGGGTTTCTGGCAATACCATGGGGCGGCGAGCAGCCAACTGAGGTTTGGGCGCTAGCAAAACTCCGGTTTTTCTTGAAGCCTCGCCGACGCGTCTGGGACCAGGCGGGAATGACCGAATTGGTTACCGTAACAGCGCCAAAGCAAATCGAACGTGTTTTTACTGATGGGCTCAGCCAAACAGAGGTGAAGAGTCGTTTGCACGCACTTGCAAGCACGCTCGACAGCCGAGGTTGGGCAGTCAAAAACGTCAATATCAATATGGTTTCTGCTGCACCATCTTATTCTGCATCTGACAGGCTCATCGATGTGTCTTCGGGTGGTGCTGAAGTTCCTGCCGTCGACATCAAACCAGACGATGACATCCTGGACGAGAGCGCAAACCCCATCGCCCACACCTTTGACACCATGATCGATCGGGCGGCAAGCGAATATAGAAAAGCCCTCGTCGACCGAATGAACCAGCCGCTTCCTTCGTCGGGACATCAGAGCCCTTCGGCAGGGTTTGGTTTACCTACGAGCGAACCGGTCGCAGAGCAAACACAACCAATTCAAACCCCGACCCAAGATGCCTCGCAGCCTACAGCTGCACCCGGTTTTTGGTTCACTTCGCAGCCAACTGCCCAGACCGACACCCCAGCCATAGATACACCCGACCCATCATCAACAGATGACACTGCAAGCATCCCCCATGCGGGGGAACCGACCGACGAGGAAAAGGCCTTGCTTTCTCATTTGAAAGATGAAGAGTCGCAACAGACCGCAGTATACGGCCACTTAAAGACACTGAAAACTCCCGAACAAATCGAGGAAGAAGAGCGTGAGACGGCCGCTCAACAGGCTGAGATAGAGCGACAAAAACAAGCCGCAGAGGCCGAGAGACGAGCGGCGGAAGCGGCCATGACATCAGAGAAACAGGCTGCTATAATAAACTTAAGCCGTACCAACGATTTCAATATCGACACTATTGCGAGACAAGCCAAACAAGAGTTAGCTAACGATGATGAAGTAGTGGTACCGCTGCGATGAATAACCAGATAATGACAGGCGGACAGGTGGAAACCGTATGAACCCAAACCAACAGCAATACTCTGGCATGCCAGCACCAGGTACTGGCCCGCAGCTCGCGCCACCTCCCGTGCAGTATGCCGCGCCCCCGACGGCGGCGCAACCAGGACAGGCACCTCCAACTCCTCAGCCAAAAACCAACCCCAACAGCACACAAAACACACTGCAAATAGCAGAAATACGCGATGGTATCGTTATTATGAATGACGGGTCATTTCGAGCGGTTGTTATGGCAAAAAGTATCAACTTTGACCTGATGAGCCCCCAAGAACAGGAAAGTGTTGAGTACGCCTACCAAGGGTTTTTGAACTCATTGTATTTCCCCGTGCAGATATTTTTGCGGTCACAAAAAGTCGACCTGCAGCCATATATCGAAAAACTAGACAAAATCCGAACCGAACATGACAATATGCTGCTCGCGATGCTCATGGAAGACTACATAAACTATATCGACCAGCTCGCTATGCAGACGAATATCATGGATAAGCGGTTTTACATTGTGGTACCGTATTTTCCTGTCGCTGGGCCAGAGCTCGCGACGAGTCAGAATAAAAACTTCTTTAGCGGTTTGATGGGACTTTTCCAGAACAAAGAGAGCCATGTCGTGATAAATGACGCCGAGCTAGAAAAAACCAAAACCGAGCTGCGAAACCGCGTTCAGGCCGTACTTGGTGGTTTGCAGCCGTGTGGCGTTCAGGGGTTACCACTCGACACCCAGGAGCTCATCGAGCTATATTACGACACGTACAACCCCGACACAGCAACCAGACAACAGCTGAAAAACTTTAACGACCTTACCGCAGATGTCGTCACAAAGGGGCAAGGAATGGCGCAACAAGCACATTTGCAGAGGGAGATGCAGTAATGGCCAAGCAAAAACTCGACCCAGTGGCAGTAGCCCAACAGCAGCAAGCCCGCGAACAAGCAGAGGTTGCGGAGGCATTTCGTAAAGGCGTCACCGCCCTTCGAGATTTCATCGCACCAAGTAGCATCGACTTTTTTGGCAACTATTTCCAGATTGGCACCCGTTTTGCCCGCACTTACTACGTCTACGGCTATCCAAGGCAAATTTTTACCGGTTGGCTCAGCGGGCTCGTCAACCTCGACGAAGTCATCGACATTTCTATTTATGTATATCCTGTTGAGAGCCAGGTCGTGCTCGACAACCTACGCAAAAAAGTAACTCAGCTCGAGGCCGGTCTACAGATCGATGCAGAAAAAGGCCGCGTGCGCGACCCCGCCAAACAGGCTGCCATCCTCGATGCCGAAGAAATGCGCGACAAACTACAGGTCGGAGAAGAGCGATTCTTCCGTTTTGGGCTGTACTTTACCATCTACGGAAACAGCCTCGAGGAGCTCGAGTTCATCACACACAAGGTTGAGAGTATGCTGGGCCAACAACTTGTTTACAGCAAGCCAGCGACCAGCCAACAAGAGCAGGGACTAAACAGTGTCGTCCCTCAGATGACCGACCAATTACAGATTAGACGCAACATGAGCACCGGCGCTATTAGTACAAGTTTTCCGTTTACAAGCGCCGACCTGACCCAAGAAAACGGCATTTTGTACGGCATAAATATGCATAACAGTGGCCTCGTCATCTTTGACCGGTTTACCCTAGAAAACGGCAACTCGGTTGTTTTTGCAAAGTCTGGCGCGGGTAAATCTTTCACCGTAAAACTCGAGGCGCTCCGTAGCCTGATGTTTGGCACTGAGATAATCATCATCGACCCAGAAAATGAATACGAGCGGATGTGCGACGCAGTCGGTGGTGCATATGTTCGCCTGAGTCTCAACAGCACGACGCGCATAAACCCCTTCGATCTGCCAAAAGTCGTCGATACCGAAGAGGCAGATAACGCGCTTCGATCAAACCTTATCACCCTACACGGGCTACTCAGGCTCATGATGGGCGGCGCACAGGCACAGATGATGGGCGGTAATTCGATGGTTATGCCTGCGCTTGCTCCAAGTGAAGAGGCCGACCTCGACGAGGCACTCATAAACACCTACGGCAAAGCGGGGATTACACAGGACCCTCTGACACACACCGGCATGCCGCCAACCATTAGCGACCTCTATGACACCCTCCTGCATATGGGAGGAAATGGGCCGCAACTCGCTCAGCGCCTCAGAAAATACACCAGCGGTACGTTTGCGGGTATATTCAGCCAGCAAAGCAATATAGACATCAATAATCCACTCGTTGTTTTTAACGTACGCGACCTCGAGGATGAGCTACGCCCCGTTGCGATGTATATTGTCCTAAACTACATCTGGAACAAGACAAAGAGCGACCAAAAGCGCCGCATCCTGATCGTCGACGAGGCTTGGCAGCTCATGAAGTACGAAGATAGCGCAAATTTCCTGTTTAGTTTGGCAAAACGCGCTCGCAAATATAACCTCGGTATTACCACCATCACCCAAGACGTCGAAGACTTTATGGGTAGCCGAATGGGTCGAGCCATCGTCGCTAATGCCAGCATGCAAATTCTACTCAAGCAATCACCAAGCGCCATCGACGTATTGTCAGACGTATTCAAGCTAACAAGCGAGGAAAAAAAGCGTCTGGCGCAGTTCCCGGTCGGCCAAGGCTTGTTTTTTGCTGGGCAAAATCACGTCCATATTCAAGTCATCGCCAGCCCAACCGAAACCAGCCTTATTACGACTAACCCTGGGCAGATTCAGGCTATGCAGCAAGGTGACCTCAACCAGCCGCAGGGCACCATAGACTTAAACAACCAGCTTACGCCTGGTAGTATGAATAATTTCTCATGAGGAGTGTAGTGTGTCTACGTTGTTAGATAATGATACAGACAGACAGAACGGGGTGTACGACAGCGACGCCGACATCGCTCGCCGCGAGCGTGGTATAAGCGCCGCCCAAGACGGAGCGCCGACTGATGCAATTGACATGTCTGCGTTCGAGCAAGACTTCGCGGGAAACAACGGCAGCGACAACGGTAGCAGTAACGGAGGAGGCGAAGATCCAGAAAAAAAAGCGGCTGAGGGATATGATTCTGCAGAATCCCCCTGGAAAACAAGTCTGGACGGTTCGCAGCCCGGAAAAAAACAGTCAAAAATAAAGATGTTCATGAAAAAGCGGACAACATCCTTCGTTGCCGGCACCGTACTCTTTGGGATCATACTCGGCGGCGGAGCAGTAATACCAACACTAGAATCGTTTCACCTCATACACTATGCCGAGACTCTCAAAAAGATACTTGCGCCAAGAACCGTACAAAAAAATACAAAAATTACAAAGCTGTATCGATGGATTCGTAACCCAGATGACGTTGGTCGAACTCGGCTTACCATACTCCAAAACAGAAACCACCCAAAGCTTATTAAAAGCCTAACAGCTAGTGGGATCACTGTAGTTTCCGATGGAAGATTAGGATATATGAGAGCGATCTCAATCGATCCCAGGAAACTCCCCAAATATAAAGGGCTTACCATGGAGGCGCTAAAATATCGGCTCGCCGAAGATTATGGCATTCCAAGATCGAAAATCACCGGTTCGGAAGGGGGGAACGCACGAGCCCTCATTGACTCTGTTCCGCAAAAAATCCAGAGGCAGATTATTGCAGATATGGTCGAGTCAAGCGGGAAAGGTAAGGTGGGAGCGTTTTTCATGCAAAGACATCTTCGCAACTACTATAAAGTACCGACAATGTTTCACCCATTTAGAAGGCTTGAGGCCAAGCTAGAAGGCAAGATAAACACATGGCTTATAAATGCAGAGAAAAAACGGCAAAAAGTCCTCTCGGAGCGCAGGGAGCAAGCTAGGCAAAAACTAAAAGAGTTTCGAGCCAACCATGGTAGTGCGCTCAGAACGGTTGGTGCAAGCTTAATGATAGTAGGGTTTGCGTGTATGGTTCGAGATTTTTCAGCAGATATATCCGAACTAAACAGGGCAAACTTTATTGAGCCGGGTGCGATGTCCGGTAACGATGCCCTCGGTATGGGGGACCAGATTGAGGCAGATACCGACCTTAATGACTTAAACGTTACCGCAGCTGTGTCGAATTTTTATGATTCAAAAGGGTTATCCCCACTTGACGCACCAGAGTTCAAAACACTGAACGGAACCTACAACTATACTTCACTCAATACCGGTGACACCACCTACGACGATGCATATACTTCAGGCAGGAAACTACTCGTAAACGGATTCAGCTATGACAGCCCCATAAAAGCAGCTGCTCGGTTTGTCAACGAAAAACTCGCCGGTGAGGCAATATGTAACCCTGTGGCACAAGCAGTCCAGCTCGCCATCGGAACCGCCCTATTTGTTGTTTCCGCACCCTCTGGTGGTGCGCTCGTTATCGGCGTTGCAAAAGGAGTTGTAGCCGGAGCAATTATAGGGGTCGGCATGAATGCCGCTGCACAATGGGTAGCTGGTGAAGTGCCCGATATTACCCCTCACAAGGGCCCCTTGGGGGGTGCCCAGGACGTATACGGTCTCATCACCTCCTCTAATGCGGTAAATGCCTCGGGGGGTGGCAGTTTTCTGTCTACTCAGGCAACGACCGACCTCATGTACGCCGCCGCACAAAATGAAGCGCGTGAAATAAAATCTCAAAGCATTGCTAGTCGGCTATTTAACCCCAAAAGCTACAGCTCCATCTCGGGGAAAATTATAGATGGTATTAGCCCAAGTAGTACAAAAAATCTTGCCACACTCTCAAGCTCGTTTGCATCAATAGGCAGTACTCTCATTTCCTTGCCATCAAAACTATTTAGTGCTAGAGCTAGTGCGGCAGACTCCACAAACTATATCAGCGCCCTGAATACTAGACTCGTGGGATTATCGCCAACCGTTGAGGCTATCGAAAACCCCGACAAGAGCGCCAATGAGCTAGCGGGGATATTTAAGTCGGCAGATCCGATTACCCTCAACAACTACAAGACGAAAACAATGACCTGTACTGGCCGCGATATAGGCTTCCAGACAGACGCATCAACCGGGACAGAGTACCTCGACGCAAAATACTCTACGCTGCCAGACTTATATTCAGACACCTATGCGACCGCTGGGTGTGCTGACGACGGGGACAAAACATGGGTTATGATAAAAGATTTTATCGACAGTGTGCAGGCTTCAGATGAACTGTATTGCCTCGATACTTACATAAAGGATTCCGAAGCGTGCGACCACGGGGGGATGGGTTCGAACGCGTCTACTGTCGCACCATCTCCTGCACCCGAGGCCGGATCTGGCGCCATAGGACCGGCAACGCTCCCAAGGGCGCAGGGTAGTTGGGGTGGGTATATAAACGGCAAACTAGGTGGGTCGGGGTCAGAAGACTATAAAAAAGTCTTGAAACCCATATCATCTGTCGGTCTTAAAGGTTGCAGCGGAAGCATCAGCGTGCCATATCTGCATCCTAACGCCGCAGTGGCCGTAAAAGCACTCGATGACGCGTACACCAAGAAGTTTGGCTATGGACTCATATTTGAAAGCTGTTATCGAACGTACGATCAACAACAAACGGCCTGGAGTAGGTATCAAAGTGGGGGAAATAAAGCCGCTAGACCAGGAACCTCAAACCACGGTTGGGGCCTAGCGATAGACGTTGCCATGACAAAATATGGTGGCTTTAGCTCACCAAATTACAAATGGTTGGCAGAAAACGGACCAAGCTTTGGGTTTAGAACGGGCGTTGTGAGCGGCGAACCATGGCACATCGAGTACGCCCGTCCAGTATCAGCAGAAAGCGAGACCAGTAGCTTATGAGTATTTCCCGCGGAAGCTTGTTGATCTCGGCTCGGTTCTCATTAGTTTTATTCCTGTGTTTGATAGTATTACTTTCACCATTATCGAGTGTCGTATATGCGCTTTCAGACGAACAATACAATGTCATAAGTAAAGGCATATATGCGTTCGACGTCGATATACCAAGCTGCGTCACATCGACCGATCAAGCATATATCGACCAGCTGGGGTCTTCGGACACAGGCGTTCCGTCTGCAGATGTCAAAGAATGGGTTGAAAAATATGGTAAACAGGCCTACGAGACTGGCCAGAAATATCACCTTCCTTACGTTGCAATTCTTGCTCAGGCAGCGCTCGAATCGGGATGGGGAAGGTCTGGGCTCACGAGAAAAGCAAACAATTTCTTCGGAATCAAGGCGGGAAGTTCTTGGGATGGTGAGGTTGTGTATATGGACACCGGAGAACAAACTAAGACAGGTGAATCATACACTCAAAAAGGCGCCGCTTTTCGTAAGTACCCAACAGCGCAAGATGGATTTGACGGGTATGGGAAGTTCATAACCGAGAATAGCCGCTACAAAAAAGCACTTGCTTATCCAAACGACCCTGCAAAATATATCTCTGAGATAAAGGCGGCAGGATATGCAACCGATGTTAAATATGTCAGTAAAAACGTCAGCCTCCAACAAAAAATTGAGTCACATATTGTCTCACTGAATAACCCTTCGTTACCTGCGTCAAAAAACGTAGTGTTTTCCACGCCTAACCCAGTTGCTTCTGGGGGTACCGACGGTACAAGTACCCCTACGGATAGTTGTTCGGTCACTAACCCCGAAACACCTGGTGGGGCAGTAACGATCGTAGGTGATAAAGCATTTCCCCTCGCAGTCTCAAGCAGAAAAGAAGTGTTGAACCCCAAATCATACAGCAACAGCACTGTGCACGTAACGTACAAGGCGAATGACATTCTCGCAAAAAAAGGAACGAGGGTTGTTGCGATGGTTGGGGGCAAAATAAGGGTTTCTCCGAACACCGACGCGTGTAGCACACGGTTCGTACAGATATATAACCCGACTAGCAATATTACCGTCACAAACATGCACCTTAGCGGTGATATAGCCGTGAAGTCAGGGGAGACTGTTACGGCCGGTGCTGCGATCGGCTACATAACCCCAGGAGTTAACAAGCCTGGGTATAGTGGGGGTTGTGGCGTTTCACATCTACATATCGACGCCGTAAAGGGGCAAAAGCGCCCCAGTTGCTCAAGAATGGGATGTAGTAACTCGTCGGTTTTCGTCAGCCTAGGCGACGAACTCACTAAACTCTATAACGCTCTGCCGAAATAGGAGGTACCCATGCAAAATTCATACTACAACGCTATGAGTCAAAGAAAAATTACCAGTATCCTCAAATTTTTTGGTGCTATTGTAATACTTATCATCGTTGTTGTAACTCTATTTTCTATCCAAACAAGTTCATCACCAACTATTACGAAACTACCTATCGGCCATGATGTTTCTGCGGATTTAAATGATAATGAAGTGGTGTCGTTCAACGGTGTTAGTTTTGCAAAATATGATTTGAATACCAACAAATCTACGGTTTTGTTGTCCGGATCTTTGTGGCCGAAGTTTGGTAGTATTAACTGGGCAGGGGATTCAGGTGCGTTTGTTACGGTCAACGGATCAATCTATGCAACTCCTTTTGAACAATTCGCCGACCAATATGATCTTTATAGTTATAGTAATGATGATCTAGCGAATAACTTCCTGTGGTATATCGATTTTACTTCCGGGTCTGTACGCCTCATCAGCAACCAAACAGTGCTTGAAAGGTCATATTATTATGACGCGAAAACCGAATCAGCATATTTTAGCGAAGTAGCCGAAGCTGAATCAGAGGGCGGAGAACCATCGCTTCGAACTGTTTTGAAAAAATATACGGTGCGCGACATGTCGTTAACATCTACTCTAACAGTGCCTTTGACGTCCAATATATCCATCAATCCCTGTGGGGAAACTCAGCTATGTGTATATGGAGAAAAGTTAGATGGCGTATACGAACTAGGCCTGGTTTCCGATACAGCGTACACTGCGAAAAAAACCGTAGTTGGTAGGGTAGTCACCTCGTCAACCCCAGATATTTTCTATCTACTAACAGCCCTTTCCTCGAACGATGAGATGCAGTTATCCGAAGACAGTGCTGGTATTGTTGGAAACTACTCAGTGTCTCAATATATCCTGAGTACAAATAATGAGATGAAGCTCCCCATCACTATTGATTCATTAGACCAAATAGTTGCTTTTCCAAATGGAGAGTCGCACATATTCACAAAACTTGGTGCTACCGGAACTGAAACCATTAACCGCTCAAAAACACTACTTGGCATAACACGGACTACCACCAAAGAGAACGTGGGCCTTTCACCAACATTTATGTCTAAGTTCGTGGAGACCCCTGAAGGGCGCGGTTTGTTGGTGCACGATATAACCGGTGATTATTATTATATCGGAAGTGGTGATGTCAAAATTGCACAAAGTACCGCCGTTGAATCGACCATTACGTCGTGTACTAATACATATGGTTTGGGGTTAGTAAATAATAGCGGCTCCTATATCGTACGGTTTGTCGAGTCGGGCTCAACACAGTCTGATATTTCTGCATTTAGCACTTGCGTAAATAAAACACCCGAAACGTCATTACAGGCTAGCCTTGATATCATACTATCTGCGTACACAGATGGGCCTGCATTAAACATTTAGCCTAGCGGCAGTATTGTACTATCAGTAAAGTGTTTTATAACCACGTCGGCGTCGGTGGTGGTTAAAAATGTTTGGTGCGATTGTAGGTAACTGGTTAGGGCTCTACGCCGCGCACCGTCTAGCTCGCTAAATACGTCGTCGAGCAGTAACACGGGCGTTATACCCCTAGCTTTTTCAATAAACTCAAGTTCGATGATTTTTAACCCTAAAATGACCGTTCTCGTCTCGCCCCGACTCGCAGCATCAGTGGCGGCATGCCCGTTCATAGACACTGCGACGTCCTCGCGGTGGGGTCCGTATGCCGTGAAACCACGCGCCACGTCACGGTCGATCGCAGTTTCGAGAGTATGTAACAAGGTAGATTCATATGATTCGGGTAAAAATTGCGATTTATATGAGATAGACACCTCTGTATCCGAATGAGACAGGGTTTTATAGAGTTCATATAGCTTTGGAGCTATTTCTGCTATTAGTTCGCCCCGCGAGCGTGATATGACCGCTCCCAGTTCACTCAGACGTAAATCCCACGGAAATAATTCTTCGCGACTGGTGCGGCCGCGCTTGAGCAAAGCATTGCGCTGTGCAAGCACGCGGCGGTAATTGCGACGAAAACTCGCGTAACCCGGTTTGGTTTGCTCGAGTATGTCGTCGAGATATTGGCGTCGAAACTCTGGGGCACCGTGCAGTAGTTGTAAGTGGTTTGGCTCAAATAAAACCACTGGAAGTGTATGGTCGTGCGTTAGGCGGAGATATTTTTTTTCATCAAACTCAAATGATTTTTGCTGTTTTGGCTCAGTGACTATTTTAACCGTACGAGTCGAATCTACGTCAGTCCTTGCGTCCAAACGCATCCACGGCGCACCAAAAGCTATGAGCTCGGCGTCATTCACCCTATACGACCCGCCGACCAACACAACCTGTATCGCCTCGAGTAAGTTCGTCTTCCCGCTGCCGTTCGGCCCAACGATGATATTCACCCCTTCACCAAACTCAAAGCTTGCGTCGATGTACGAGCGATAATTTTGTAGCCTAATATCACACAGCATTGTTTATAGTATACGCAGTCTTTATGTTTTTACCTGGGATTATATATTAACAGAGGTGAGTTTTACTTCATTTAGCTTTTTAGTGGCATGATAATGTGTTGGTAGTCGGTATTTGCAGGGTCAGATAGTAACACTGGGTCAACTTTGCCGTTAAAACTTATCGTAACTTCTTTGCCATTCATAACCTGCAGAGCATCATGTAAATACCGTGAGTTTAGGGTTATCGAACCGTTTCCTTTTGCGACAACTTTTGCGGTTGCGTTGTTTTCACCGAGCTGCGATGCAACGGCGCGGATCCAGATACTTTCACTCGCCTCGTCAACACTAAGGACGATACTACCCGCACTCTCCCGGGCAAACAGGCTTGTCACTTTGACGATACCAACGAGTTCTGACCGCGGAATCGTCGCAGTCGTCTCAAATGAGCTTGGTATAAGTTTGCGATAGTCTGGGTACCGACCTTCTATTAGGCGAGCAACAAGCTCGACATCTCCCGCGATAAACTGGACTTGTTGGTCGTCATAAGTAATAACAACGTCGCCTGAAAAATCGTTTATTATACGTAAAACATCATGGAGTGCAGTCGCAGGAACAAGTAGGGAAATGTCTTCGTCGGTCGTAACGAGACGTTTTTCAGCCAACCGATAACTATCGGTAGTCGCAATATAGAGTGCTCCATCGACAGAGTGTAGTAACACGCCAGTTAAAACCGGGCGACTATCGTCGTTCGAGGCGGCAATAAGCACTTGCTGCAAGCCTTGTTTGAGTAGTGGGGCAGAAACGGTCAGCTTTTTACCTTTTTCTATCGCAGGCATAACAGGAAATTCTTCAGCGCTCACCCCGTTAATAACCGATTTATATTGGTCGGTGGTTATTTTTAGGCGCTGTTCGTCTTGCTCTATTTCGATAACACCACTCGGTAGCCCCGTAACTAGGTCTTGGATTAGTTTTGCAGGGACCGTTATGGAGCCGTCTTTTTGGACTTGTGCGCCGATATGGCTTTTGATCGCAATATCTAGGTTGGTAGCCGCGATAGAAAGCTGATTTTCCTGAATAGAGAGTAGTACGTTGCTAAGTATCGGTAGAGTACTCCTTGTACTAGCTACTCGTGCAACATAATTTAGTGCTTTTGCTAGATTTTCCTGAGTAACTTTCAGTTTCATATCAAGTTATCCCCTCTGTCTTATTACAATTTAGTTTTCTTAAAAAGGAGTAGTTATTATAGGTGGTGTGGAAAGAGTGGAAAACAGTAAAATAACAGATTGAAATAGTAGTGTAGGTTGTGTAGAAGGATAGGGTTAAGTTGTTTACGATGCTGCGGAAAAGTCTAGGTTTGTACACAGTGTATTTCTGGGGCCACAGACTAGGCTTAAAGTATCCACTAGTAAGGGGGGTGTTATACACAGCTACCCCACAAGCATCACGCATAGAGTTGCTCCTTGATAGAGTGGTATGCTTCGCGGACATCTGGGTCTGACTGGATGGCGAGGTCGAGTTTACCAACCGAATGGATGGCGGTAGTGTGGTCTTTTCGGCCGAGCTCCTGAGCTATTTTTGGGAAACTGAGGTGGAGCTCACTCCGCATAAGGTACATCGCAAGGTGTCTTGGGCGAACGATATCTTTGTCTCGTTTCGGGCTAAGTATATCCTCGACCGATATTTGGAAATGTTTAGCACAAACCTCGATGATTTGTTTAGCGCTCAGGTGTTTTGGCCTAGTGCGGGCGGCACTCATAATACTTTGTACCATTGACAGGGTTGGGTCTGTTGCGCGCATCTCGCAGATTGCGAGAAGTTGGTTGAGGGCACCTTCGAGCTCACGGATGTTTGTCTGGACGTTTGTTGCGAGATACTCAGTAACATCGGTGGGTAGGGTGAAAGACCGACTCTCGGCCTTTGACTGTAAAATCGCACAGCGCGTTTCGAAGTCAGGGTTCTGCATGTCGATGGTCATCCCCCATAAAAATCGACTGCGGAGGCGGTCCTCGAGGGCGTTAATGTCTTTTGGTGGTTTATCACTGCTCAGGATGATCTGCTTTTCTGCCTGGCGGAGGGCATTGAAGGTGTGGAAGAACTCTTCCTGGATTTTTTCTTTGCCCGCGATGAACTGTATATCGTCGATGATAAGAACATCCGCGTTTCGGTAGTAGCTTGCAAAGTCGGTGTTTTTTTTGAACCGCAGTGCATCAACAAACTCCTGAACAAACTGCTCGCTCGTTATGTATACCACACGGGCCTCGGGGTTATTGTTTAAAACTGCGTTTCCAACCGCCTGGATAAGGTGAGTTTTACCGATACCAACGCCACCATAGAGGAAAAGAGGGTTATATTTCGTGCCTGGCTCGGCGGAGATAGCCTGGCAGGCTGCATAAGCGAGCTCGTTGCCCGACCCCACGACAAAGTTTTCAAAGGTGTAGTCACGGTTGATGCCACGGCGGTAGGTGTGGGTGAGGGGGCTTTTTGGCGCACTCGAGATGAGGCTGGGCTGCCTTTGGTTGGTTGGCTGTGGCTGCGTCGGCGCCTCGTCTTTTTGAGGTGCGGTTAAGCCGGAGTGAATTTTGCAGCGGAGTACTCCCGTCGGCAGGCCATTTCGGGCGAATACTTCATCGAGCAGTTGGGTATATTTACCTTCGATCTGGCTACGGACAAATATGTTTTTGACGCCAACCACGACCGCCTCATCACTCAGCTCGAGCAGTACGGTATGGCGAAAAAAAGTCAGAAAATTAGCCGAAGAAAGCCCAATTTCTAGGTCGCCGAGCACCCCCTGCCAAATTCTATCAAGATCAACCGCTGCCATACCCCTCCAACGTTTTAGTAAGCTGTGAATAACTATAGCGGTAGTGCGCAAAGTTTTCCACAGTAGCTTTTACAACTCCCTACAAACAGAGTCTCTGTATTTTATCCACAGCCAACAGTCCAATCTGTTAAGCTGTGGAAAAGACTTGGCATCGGGTGGATAAGCTGCTATACTATCGACCGAAGTAACAACAGATGTGGCGTAAACCATGAACGCGAACAGGCATGCTCAGCGGTTTACCTATGCTATACTTTTAGTAACCTAATTTAAACTGGAGTCAGTATGCCTAAGCGAACCCACCAACCAAAAAAACTACACAAATCAAAAGTACATGGTTTTATGAAGCGTATGGCCTCAAGGGCTGGTCGCGCAGTTTTGCAACGCCGCCGCAACAAGGGCCGCGCTCGCCTCGCCCAATAATAGTCCAAGGTTGACAGTAAGGACGGCGACACGGCCGTACCATTTATTAGATGATCGAAGTCAAACATCGGTTTCATGGCCACGCGAGCCTCAACTATCTGCATAGCAAGGGCAGAGTCGTTCGCGCCAAGGGGATGGGACTTAAATATGTCGACAACCCCAAACGGTCCAAGTACCGAGCGGCTGTTATAGTTAGCAAAAAGGTGCATAAATCTGCCGTGGTTCGCAACAGAATCCGCCGCCGCGTGTACGAGTGCATCCGCCTCAATGTTGCGCCGGACCAAAAAGTAGACTTCGCCTTTATGATATATACCGACGCAGTCGCAGAGATGTCGGCCGACGCACTGAAGACATTGGTAACGGGGCTTTTATTAAAAGCAAAGATAACGTAGCGAATCACAACGGGTACGACACTCAGACTGCACCTAAGATATAAATGAAGTAAAACTCACCTCTGTTAATATCTAATCCCAGGTTAAATACTGGTCTCTAGCCTACCACCCGTAAATCTCCTGTGGTACACTAGATCAAACGAGGTATCAATCACTATGTTTCAAGATTTTGTTGTCCAACCTATTTTTAACCTGTTAGTGTTCATTTATTCTATTATCCCTGGCCATAATTTTGGCTTGGCACTGATCATCTTTACCGTAGTTATCCGTATGGCGCTCTGGCCGCTTGTTAAAAAGCAACTGCACCAAACGAAAATTACTCGCGCTCTACAACCAGAGCTAAAGCGTATCAAAAAAGAAGCCAAAGGCGACCGCCAAAAAGAATCCGTCATGATGATGGAGCTGTACAAGGAAAAGGGCGTTAACCCCTTCGGTACGCTCCCTATATTGGTCGTACAGATGGTCGTGCTCATTGGTCTGTATGTTGGCCTTACCAAGGTAATAAAAGACCCGCATCAGATATACAACTTCGCCTATGGGTTTTTACAAAACACCGACTGGCTCAAGCACCTTTCCGCGAATATATCGGCGTTCGACAACACCCTGTTTGGGGCGGTTGATCTGTCGCGTCCGGCTGTTGGCACGCAGGGGCTGTATATACCGGCATTGCTGCTCGTTATCGGTAGCGCCATCATGCAGTACATTACCAGCAAACAGATCTTGCCTTCGGGTAAGGATGCGCCAAAGTTTGGCGATATACTGAGACAGGCCAGCGAAGGAAAGCAAGCAGATAGCGCCGATGTGAACGCCGCAGTTGGCCGCAGCACGGTGTATATCATTCCGGCGATGGTGCTGTTTTTCACCATAAACCTCGCAGCTGCACTTAGCCTGTACTGGTTTGTCGGTAGTATCGTCGCCTACTTCCAGCAGCGCGCTGTACTTGGCCAGGACGAAGAAGAAATGGAAGCACTCGCCGATGAGCCAACCAAAAAGGTTAGAGACGTGTCTAAAATCCCCGAAGCAGAAGTTGTAACACCTCCTAAAAAACAAAAACCCCTCAAGAAGAAGTCTGGCAGTAAAAAACGAAGGAGGTGACACCGATGGAAAACCAAGACATAGAGGCAGCAATCCAGTATGCGAAGAAATACATAGAGGACTTGTTGTCGTTTTTTGGGCTTAATACCGACGTTTATGCTACGACCGAAGACGGCGAGGTTATCGAGCTAAACATCCCGTCGACACATATGAACGGCTTTTTGATCGGCCAGCATGGTGATACCACGCGGTCGCTGCAGTACGTCGTGAGCAATGCATTAAAAAACCAAGGCTATGCACATTCGCGGGTAAATGTTGACGTTGCCGACTACAAGAAACAGCGCGCAGAGCGCCTGGCTGAGGATGCAGAGCAGTGGATACAAAAGGTCAAAGACACTGGCGAGACATATATTTGCAAGCCAATGAACGCTGCAGACCGTCGAACGGTCCACCGTGTCGCATCTGAGGCGGGTATCTCGAGCGAGTCGGATGGTGAAGGGCGCGAACGGCACATTGTGCTTAAGCCCGCCGAGGAATAACTTGTGCGCGGCAGCTACGGCCTAGGAGACCCGCGGATCGTCGTGTTGGGCGGGGGAACGGGTAGTTTTGTTGTGCTCAGCGCGCTCAAAAAACTCACGGCCAACTGTACGGCTATTGTGAATATGTGTGACGACGGCGGTTCAACCGGTGTGCTGCGTGATGAACTCGGAGTATTGCCCCCGGGCGACGCGCGGCAGTGTTTGGTGGCGCTCAGCGAAAGCCCTGATATGCGCGACGTGTTCAACTATAGGTTTGAGGCGGGTGGGCTAGCGGGCCAGTCACTCGGTAATATCATACTGTCGGGGCTAGAACTACAACAGGGTAGTTTTGAGAAGGCTGTTGAGGTGGCAAGCCGTGTACTGAGGCTACGGGGCAAGGTGTGTCCTGTGGTACTCGGTGACCATAAACTAGTTATGCGTGATGGTGAAACCGAGATCGTCGGCGAGCACTCTATAGATATGCACCAGATCGTTACAAAAGATGCGCGCGTACGGCTAGAGCCGAGGACGGTGCTGAACCCGGCGGCCGAAAAAGCTATCGCCGAGGCAGACCTGGTGGTTATCGCGCCAGGTAGTTTATATACGAGCTTGCTTCCCATTTTTTCGGTCAACGGGATGGCGCAGGCACTGCAACAGACGGAGGCGCAGGTAGTGATGGTTGCGAGCCTCGTGAACAAGCCGACGCAAACACCCGACTGGCATGTCGTCGACTACGTACGAAAAGTCGAGGAATATATAGGTGACGGGGTGGTTGACACGGTGTTATACAACGGGACGGATATACCCACAGAGCTCCTCGAAAAGTATGCCGAGGCCGACGAGCACCCGATAGGCTGCGAACCGGAGCGTTTTGCTGAGATTGCTGCAACGCCCGTGCAGGCGGGACTCGTTTCGTCAACGATATCGGTGCAAAACCCGGCCGATACGGCGATACGGCGAACACTTATACGACACGACACCAGCCGTCTTGCCGACGAAGTTGCGTCGTTATTGAGTGTAGGTAGATAAAGCACAAACCAAGTAAAATCTACAGATACAAATAGTCCGTATGCGGTAAAATTGTAAAAATTCTTACAATATATTTGCGTAGCGGGGCAGTTTACGGTACTATGTGGATGAAACCTATAAACGGAGCTTGGGAGAAGCGCGGTGCGGTACCATACATTTTCTAGGGCGGGACTGGTTGTGCTATGTTTGGCTATACTCATGAACCCGCTTGGGGCGGCTGCTCTAAATGCGCTTCTAAATAACACGCCGCTTTGGTTGAGCGATACGGTCCCGACGGTTGAAAAAATTGCCGACCTGCCAAACAATGTCGTGCCCGCGTCATCGCCAAACGACTGTGAAATGAAGCCATCCCAGCCAGGCGCAGCCCCGACCTGTGAGGTAGTGACTTCGATCGGAACGTACAATAACGGTATCTTTGACGATGGTGTCCACGGCAGAGGCACAATGAGCGGCACACTCTTTCAGTACTCGGGCAACACAGGGTATACGTTCGTGCAGTATAGTGGCACTAAAGTTGGTGGGTATCGAGCCCTTGACCCGTCGAAACTAACGTATTCTAGTGGAAAATACCGTTATGCGGTTCCGCTCGATTTCACGCTGCTAGCTGGGAATGGTCAGGCGGCAACTGTCGCAACGCCAATGGCATTCTCAAATAACGGCAAATACATGGTAACGATCGGTCTGCTCGGTACTGGAAATGGCATCATGTTGTTTGACATGACGACGCTGAAGGGGAAAGTGATCGCCAACATGCAAGGGGCGACTATATACGACCAGACTACTCCTGGGGCGGGCAACCTAGCGGTGAGCGATAATGGGCGGTTTGTCGCAAGTGGAATAACTGAAAAAACGGCCGCTGGTGTCGAAAAAGGGCTACGTGTGTATGATACGTCGACATGCTTCGATCAGCTGATGATAGACTACAAAATACGAAATAGCTGCGAATACAAAAACATCTGGACGGGAACGATGCGCGGCGTTTCGTATGGAAGCGGTATCGCCCTGCAAGTCGGTAATGCCGAGCGGCCGCTAAATGTTCGTTTTGCTGCGAATAACAAAGTGACGTTTAGCGCTATTACCGACTATGTCTCACCTACAAACTTCCATGCCGCCACTTATTCGGCGACAGTCGACTCGGGCACTGCACCCCATATAGCCGTGCTCGGCATGGGTGACTCGTATATCGCAGGCGAGGGAGCCTACTATTACCGAGCGGGCACAGACACGTGGAACAACCACTGCCACACGTCTTGGCTGTCGTACCCATACACGCAGGGGCGGAAATATTACCCAACGGTGCAGTCGGTGGCATGCTCGGGCGCGGTGATGGACGACATAACAGACTCTAACGATAGGTATACTGGGCAGGTCAATAATAAGAAACCATTTAATGACAGAGCAAATGCGGATCTTATTACCGAGGAGTTTATTCCTGGATATTCTAACCAGCTAAAGTTCAATATAGACTATTCTCCACAGAGTGTGTTGATATCTGTTGGCGGGAATGATGTGGGGTTTGCAGATGTAATTAGTCGTTGTATAAGCGTTGACAGCTGCTACAACACCTATGAAGACCGCTATGAGCTGATGAAGACCATTATTGACGCATATCCAACACTTATAAAAACGTATGAAAAAATAAAAACTACTAATCCTGGAGTACGAATCTATGTAAGTGGATACCCGCAAATTGTTAACCCAAACCCAGTAGCCGGTGCATGCGCTGTTAATGTGCACATGAACGCCGCAGAGCTACAGTTTGCGAGCAGGCTTACGACGTACCTCAACACTGTCATTGCGCGCGCAGCGGGTCAGACGGGAGTGTTATATGTAAACAATGAAACGGCGCTAAATGGCTATCGCCTTTGCGACAGTGGGCCTTCTAAGGCTGTCAACGGGTTAACCCAGGGTGACGACCTGGCGCTACCAGTAAACATCCCGCTAACCCGGTTGTATACGATGATCGGCATCGGCCGGGAAAGCTACCACCCCAACGCTCTTGGCCACAAGCTACTTGGGAACAATATAGCCAACCAGACTAAACGTTTTACGGCTGCGATGCCCGCAAAATCCCCCGCGTGGAGCCCGTTTGTTGATGCTACCAATGCACTTTTATCTGGAGCACCCAAAACGGGTCGACCAATCGAGCATGTCACATGGACCGAGCTTACCAAAACGCAGTATTTTTACGAACGTGGCAAACCAGTAGTCGTTGACTACGGTGATGCAGATGTACAGCCAGGAACAAATGTGCAGATCATCATAAACTCCACACCAACACTTCTGTACGATGGAAAACTTGACCCATCGACAGACAAGCTGACGGTGCGGTTGCCTGAAAGTGTTGAGCCAGGCTTTCACGAGCTTCACCTATATGCCATGAATAGTGCCGGGCAGCGGATAGATTACCGCGACGTCGTGTATGTTGGCGACGATGCTTCTGCAACACCATCGTGCCATTTTACCGACGCTGCCAGAAATGTCGACGGTAGCCTGCTCGATGCCGATGCTGATGGTATAAACGACGCATGCGATGGAACTATCGGCGACCAGGGTGCTGATGCGACAGATATTACGGCAATCCCCGAGGAGCAGCCATTTATCGAGGAAGCGCCAGAGGTAGACGAAACACCTCCTCCGCCTGATCAAAAAGATGATGAGTCGGACGCAGAAACTTCCTCCACGCCTACGGCTGTAGATACGTCAAGTCAGGTTGATGAGCAGATCCTTTCCTCTACGCCTGCAGTTGAAAACGCATCAAATCAGGCGAATGCTCAGGTTCTCTCGGCTGTATCTATCCAGCCCGCCCAGACATTTACGTTGCCGTTGGCTGAGACGCCAACCTCGGCTTATATAGCTACAGTTGTGAGTAAGATTAGTGCACAAACAACGGAGGTCGGTTTAGTGTTGGGCACCACAGACACGCCGCATGGCTCAAGCGTAGCAAACACAAAACAAAAGATCACCTCGGGCAGTCGTGTAATGCTCTTTTTACTCGCTGCAGTCGGTGGTATATGCCTTGTTGGGCTTCTGGCCTTTTGGCGGAAGCGTCGATCTGCTACCATATAGCTAATGCCTAAAGCCAAATCTAAACCCACACCCAAACTCACCAAACCCCAGAAACTCCATCAGTTCCTAAAGAATATATCAGTTAAACAGTGGTTGCTGATCGTCGTAGCAATTGTACTCGGCATATACGTAACACTCCGCATTATTGACGCTGTACGTTATAGCACCATCAAAAAAGACATTACAACTATTGGCGAGGAGATCAATCAGGCGACGCCCGCCAGCGAGTTTAAGTCTGAGCAATACTGTGAATACTCAAGTATGAAGTTCCAAAAAGGGCCGCGTGGCTGCCATGTCATTAGCTACATGAACTATGCCGACATTGATATTAGTAGAGCTAGCGAGATTGCGGACGCATCAAAGAAGCTAGTTGAAAAAAGATATTCACTTAAAGAACACCACACCATTTTCCAAGATAGAACTGTCATCAATGATTACTTGTTCCAAAGTAATGGCACGTGGTGTTTTTTCAATTCAAAATATTTGCCTCAACAATCTATTGCACCAACCAGGACAGAAATATTCAAGAACGAAATTAATGGGCTACTCATCAGCATCGGGTGTTCAGGCAATGCTATGGCTGAGTATTTCCCACTAAATTAGAAAAGAATGCCTAAGTCCAAACTCACGAAACCCCAGAAACTCCATCAGTTCCTAAAGACTATATCAGTTAAGTAGTGGTTGCTGATCGTAGTAGCTATCGTGCTCGGCGTATATGTAACGCTCCGCATTATTGACGCTGTACGTTATAGCACCCTTAAAAAAGACATCACAACCATTGGTGAAGAAATAAACAAAGCCGCTCCTGCTACCAAACATAAACCAGTCCAATACTGTGAGTACTCGAGTATGAAATTCCAAAGAGGCCCACGTGGATGTCATGTCGAATATTATGCTTACTACGAAGGTATTGATAAAGAAAAGGCCATATCAATCACTGACGAAGTGAAAAAGATTGTAGGAGAGAAACACGAGCTGACAAAAAATGACGACATTGTACCGGATAAACAGAAGATACTAGCATATTCTTTTGAAGACTTCGGCACGTATTGCTATATATGCATACTATTACCAGAAACCAGACCCCGGGCCGATGACAGTTAACTTCCTTGGGGGCAGGCAGGAGATAACGGGGTTATTTGTTGGAGCTGGATGTTCTGGTAGCGCAATGGCTGAGTATTATCCGTTAGGATGGTAGCCCATGCCTAAACCCGCACCCAAACTCACCAAACCCCAGAAACTCCACCAACACCAATAGACGCCTCGACCAAATGAGGTAAAAGTCAACCCTGTTAATATCTCATCCCAGGTGAAAACGCAGTATGTTAGTAGCGGTATGTTTCGGGTTTGAATGGGCCTGTTTTCGATAGGTCAAGGTAGTCGGCCTGCGTGTCGGAGAGGGAAGTGAGCTGGCCACCGAGGGCTTCGACGTGAACCCTTGCGACTTTTTCGTCGAGCTCTTTTGGTAGCAGGTGGACGCCGATCTCATAGTCTTTGGTCCAGAGCTCGATTTGAGCGAGGACTTGGTTGCAAAATGAGTTACTCATAACAAAACTTGGGTGTCCGGTAGCGCAACCAAGGTTAACCAAACGGCCCTCGGCGAGCAAGATTATGCGGTGACCATTGGGGAATGTATAGAGGTCAACCTGAGGTTTGATGGTTTCTTTTACGATACCCGCAACGGCGTCGAGCTCGGCAACCTGGATTTCGATGTCAAAATGCCCAATGTTACTGACAATGGCGGTGTCTTTCATGTTTTTCATGTGCTCGGCGGTGATGATGTCGCGGCAG
>CAZLLY010000005.1:0-33871 GCA_964560755.1 uncultured Candidatus Saccharibacteria bacterium
GCCCAATGTTACTGACAATGGCGGTGTCTGTCATGATAATCATGTGCTCCGCGGTGAGTATCTCGCGGCAGCCGGTCGCGGTGACGAAGATGTCACCAACCTTTGAGGCTTCTTCCATGGTCATGACGCTGTAGCCCTCCATGAGAGCTTGCAACGCACAGATCGGGTCAATCTCGGTAACGATAACGCGGCAGCCGTATGCAGCAAGTGACTGCGCAGATCCTTTCCCGACATCGCCAAACCCAGCAACAACGGCGGTTTTACCAGCCAACATGACATCGGTAGCCCGCTTGATGCCGTCCACGAGCGACTCGCGGCAGCCGTATTTATTATCGAACTTGCTCTTGGTGACAGAGTCATTGACGTTGATGGCGGGTAGCTTTAATTTGCCTTTGGCGAGCATCTGGTTCAAATGGTGTACACCTGTTGTGGTTTCTTCTGAAACACCTTTGATTTCCTTGAGTAATTCGGGGTGTTTGTCGTGGATGAGACCGGTCAAATCACCACCATCATCGAGTAGCATGTTTGGCCCTTTGCCGTCGAAGAGTAATGTTTGTTCGCTGCACCACCAGTATTCTTCCTCTGTTTCGCCCTTCCAGGCAAAGACAGGGATGCCTACGGCGGCAATAGCGGCAGCAGCATGGTCCTGGGTGCTAAAAATATTGCACGACGCCCAACGTACTTCTGCGCCGAGTGAAATAAGTGTTTCGATGAGAACGGCGGTTTGGATGGTCATGTGTAAAGACCCCGCAATACGAGCGCCCTTTAATGGTTGTTTGTCTGCGTATTCGGCACGTAGACTCATGAGCCCCGGCATTTCTTTTTCTGCCAGCGTTATTTCCTTGCGCCCCCAATCGGCGAGTGATATATCTGCTACTTTATAATCGGTCATAGTTCCTCCTTTAGTGGTAACGACTCATTAAATGTTTCTTGGTAACGCTTTTGAACGTCTTCGATAGTGCAAGTGTGCGACTGGGTTCCGGCAGACTCTATGGCGTATGTTGCGCAGGTTGCGCCGAGTTGACAGCAAGTTTTGAGCGGCCAGTTCCGAGCGTAGCCAAATAAAAACCCTGCTCGGTATGCATCGCCCGCGCCGGTCGGGTCGACGACGTCCGTTGGCGGCACAATATCGATAACGATAGGGGTAGGGCAGTCTTTGCCCTCTACGACCGAGCCGCGCTCGCCGAGCGTAGTTATGACGATGGGGACGGTAGATTTGATCGATTTGACGGACCTGCCGACTTTTTTACTGAGGACAGATAGCTCGTAGTCGTTCAGGATGAGAATGGTTGCAGCGTCGACGCCTTCAGCCATACTTTCACCGTCGGTATTACTGACCTGCTGGCCGATATCATAGAGGAGTTTTAGATTGCTATCCCGGCATTCTTTAATTTGTTGCCGCATCATAACGGGGTCATGTGGAGCGACAACGACGATGGCGTCTTGGTTGAGCCACGGTGACAGGCCGAGAGAGCTGCTGTCGAACATCGCACCGGGGAAAAAGCCGCCAACTTGGTTATTTGCGCCGTCGGTAATGACGTTAAAAGCGGCAGTCGGTTGGTCACTCGTGTGCACGTGGCTCGTGTCAACGCCGAGCTGCGCTAGTGTATCCATATAGCCTGCGGCTTCTTTGCCAGCCGAGCCAAGTAAAATAGGGGTGTCACCAAGAAGGGCGAGCGTGTAACAAATGTTTGCACCGACGCCGCCCGGCGCATCAACCTGGCTGTCCAAAAAGATAGATATCGAAAGGCTACTGAGTTTGCCGGGGTGAATAAAATCGCGGTACTTTCCACCGAACCGCATAATGCGGTCAATGGCGATTGATCCCGAAACGACAACTGGTAATGGCACCCGTACATGGTACCATTTTTGCCACGTTCGCTCTAGTGGTTCGAGTGTGTATTGGCCAGGGCTTGTTCGTAAACGGCGAGCGTTTGTTTGGCCATTCGTTCCCACGAAAACCCTATGACGTGTTTTTTGCCTTTGGCGATGAGGCTGGAACGCAGACTTCCGTTATCTATAACTTCAGCAATCTTTGCGGACATATCCTGGACGTCCAATGGGTCAAAATATAATGCTGCGTCTCCGTGAGTTTCGGGTAGGCAGGTGGCGTTGCTGCTGACAACTGGTGCGCCGTGTATCATCGCTTCGAGTCCTGGCAGGCCAAAGCCTTCGCTGAGACTTGGGAAAATGTATGCTGCACAGTGTTCATACAGCCAGCGGAGCTGCTCGTCAGGGATAAAATCGGTAAAAATAACACCGTTAATGCATTCTTTTTGTACGCGCGCCTCGTGCATGCGGTAGTTGTAATCTTTTTTGCCGGCTAGGACGAGCAGGAGGTCTGGGTGTGTGGCTTGCAGCAGGGCGAAACTGTCGATAAGCCGAGCGAGGTTTTTGTGCGGAGTTGGCCGCCCGACATACATGATAAACTGTTTACCTTCGAGCTCGGTGACGGGTGCAGTTCCGTCAGGCAAAAGGTCGGCTGACTCGAGTGTAACGGTGAATTTATTTTGCGGCATAGCGGTGAATGCGGCGGCATCCCGTTTTACGTATTCACTGATAGTAATGAGACGGCGGCTTTTACGTGCGACACGGCGGATTATCCATTTGTAGATCTGTTGTTTCACCCAAAAAACTGCAGCGTTTTTAGCGGGGTTGTGAAAGCGCACGGTCGTTAGGTCTTGAATGGTTGTGACGACGGGTCGGTTGTAAAACACCGGTTGTTGAGGCATGGGAAAGTGCACAAGGTCGGCATCAAGCTGGTTGATCTGGTGTAAAAAGCTGGTTTGTTCGGCCCAGGTGAATTCTTTGTGGTTTGTCTCGATGACGGAAAAATTCGGGGCAATGCTACGTAAATATTCCACACGGTGTGGTTTTGTGAGTAAGGTAAACCTGTGGTCAGTCTCGAGTTTCGCTAAATATTCGATCAACTTGTCGACATACCGACCGCTCGATGCACCGGACTCTCTCGCGTCTATTACAATATGGCTCACTTCGCCCTCCCGGTGATTTTTCTCCATTGTGCGCGTAGGCTGCGCAGTGCCCGCGCATTTGGCGGCAGGTCTTTTACGACCGCGCTCCAGATGTATTCATCAGGGACGGTGCGGGTCTGCTGTATATGGCTACGCTCGGGGATTTTTTTGATGATGAGAAATGCTGCGAGCACTGAACCTTTTACAGCCGCCAAGACCTGTCCACGGCTTATTGCTCGCCAGAAAAACAGCGTTTGCGTAAGGTAAAACCGGGGGAGAACGCGGAACATATAGCGACTCGGTAAGTTCTTCCACAGTACCAGGGGCTGGTTTTTTAACGTTTGCAGTGTCGTAAAGCCTTTTATTCGGCCACTGGTCATACCGATCTTGTGATAAACGCGGGACTCGGGTACGTACCCGACTTTCCATCCGGCTAGCTGTAGTCTAAAACTAAGGTCTACGTCCTCGTAGTAGGCGAAAAAGTCTTCGTCAAACAACCCTACTTGCTTGAGTGCCTCAACACGGTAGAGACTGGCCGCGCCGCTGGCGGCAAAGATATCGCAGACGCCATTTTCACCTGGGATGTCATATTGAGCCCTGTCAGTTTCACCTCGTCCGCGTGGGTAGGGTAGCCCCCAACTAGTCAAATAATCACCGGTACTATCGAGCGTTTTTCCTTCGGCGTGTAGTACTTTGCATGCGGCCGCACCGTATTCGTCGTGCTCATTGAGGAACATAATCAATTTTTCGAGCCACTTTTCGTCAGCAGTCGCGTCATCATTAAATGGAGCGACGTATTGTGCTCCGAGCTCAATTGCTCGCTGTAAGCCTGGGTTGACGCCGCCCGCGTAGCCTCGGTTTTTGCTATGACTTACCAGCTCTATGTCCGGATATATAAGGGCTAGTTTATCTGCCGAACCGTCTGTAGAAGCGTTATCGACCACGATGATATGCGGGGTAATACTTTGGTTGCGTATTGACCGAACGGCGTCGAGCAAATCCTCTCCACCATTTAGATTTGGGATAACTATGACTGGTTTCTCGTGCATCTATCATCTATAATACCCCATTAGCTATGGGAACATTACGAAGAGTTTTTTCGAAAAAGAATAAAGCGTTGCTTATTGAGCTTGTTAAAACAGACTTTAAGCTTCGCTACCAGGGGTCTGCTATCGGTTATATGTGGTCACTACTACGTCCGCTGTTTATGTTTGCCATTTTGTACTTTGTGTTTACGACCGTATTCCCACTGGGGAAGGGCGTGCCACACTATCCGGTGTACCTCTTCCTCGGGATCATCCTATGGAATTTCTTTACCGAGATGACGCAGCAGAGCCTGGGCAGTATTGTGGGGCGAGGCGATCTTATCCGTAAAATTCGCATCCCACGCTGGCTCATTGTAACGGGGACGAGTTTGAACGCACTTATAAACTTGGCTCTAAACAGCGTTGTGCTCGTTGTGTTTATGGCTATCAACCACGTACCGATCATGTCTACACTGGTATGGCTACCACTCATCATTTTAGAAATTTATATATTCGCAACAGGACTTTCTTTTTTCCTTGCGGCTGCATTTGTGAAGTACCGAGACATTCAGTATATATGGGAAGTTATGCTGCAGGCCGGCTTTTATATTACGCCTATTTTGTACCCACTAACGCAGATTAAAAACCTGCTATACCAAAAGCTCATACTCCTAAACCCAATGGCTCAGGCCATCCAAGACGCCCGCCATGCTGTTGTGAGCCACGATGCAAATGTGATTACGATCTGGAATGTATTTGGGGGAGGGTGGTATTGTCTTACCCCATTTATTATCGTCATAGTTGTTCTAGTACTGGGTATAGCTTACTTTCGAAGTCAACAAAATTCATTTGCGGAGAACTTATAGACTATGGCAAAAGATAAAGGACACCTTGTTATTACTGATGACCCCACAAACGATATCGCTATCTCTGCGGAAGGTGTATATAAATCTTTTAGACTTCCCCACAATCGCCAAAGCTCCATAAAAGGCGCATTGGTCAATCTCGTTAGCAGGGGGGATCGTACATTTGAGACCCAAGAAGTTCTGAAGGACGTGTCATTTGATATAAAAAAAGGCGAGTTTTTTGGTATCGTAGGACGCAATGGCTCGGGCAAGAGTACACTCCTCAAAATGCTTGCTGGAATATATACACCTACTGCCGGTAAAGTTGTCGTTAACGGTTCGCTGACGCCTTTCATAGAACTTGGCGTTGGTTTTAACCCAGAGCTGACTGGCCGAGAAAACGTCTACCTAAATGGTGCACTACTTGGGTTTAACGATAAAGAAGTTGACGATATGTACGAAGACATAGTTCTGTTTGCGGAACTAGAAAAGTTTATGGACCAGAAGCTCAAAAACTACTCATCAGGCATGCAGGTCCGCTTAGCTTTCTCCATCGCTATCCGCGCAAAGAGCGATATAATGCTTATTGATGAGGTTTTGGCCGTGGGAGACCTAGACTTTCAACAAAAATGCTACAAGTATTTTGATGCCTTAAAAGAAATGGAAAGAACGATAATACTAGTAACACATGACATGGGTGCAGTTAGAAGATTTTGTGATCGGGCACTGTTAGTGTCGAACGGCAAGGTTATCGACATCGGTACTCCCGAGGACGTATCCCTACAGTATGAGAGAAATAATTTGCAGAAGACAAGAAAAACTACACTAAAGAGAGCTCCCAAAGACGGCGTCACTGTAACACTAAAAAATTCTAACAATGAATCTGTCGAATCTGTCGAATCCGGTCATCCTATAAAAATACATATCTCATGGGCCGACAGGAATGTGACCGATATCGGCGTTCTGGTATACAAAAATAGTGAACTAGTTTTTGCGGTAAACTCTGTCAGGACAAAGAGTAAAAGCATTAAGCAAAACTCAACTACTGTTTCTTTGAAAATGCTCATTGGTAACGGAATCTATACTGTTAAGGTTGGGTTATTTGAAGGTTCAAAAGTACCAATCGGTATTTACGGCAATGAGACATTGACTGTTTACGGCGCGCCAATGCAGAATATAAAAGGTGATAGCATTGAAGGTATTTGTGATTTGCCAATAGAATGGAGGTGATGCATGTCAAACTATTCTGATAGTAGATTTGTTGAGGATGATAATACACCCTGGTTTAAGGTGTTTTCAATGATAACCAACGGCTCGACGGTGCTTGACGTGGGTTGTAGCAGTGGAACCTTTGGTGAGATATTAAATGCAAAAAAGAACTGCACTGTCGATGGAGTTGAAATTGATGAATCGGATAGACAGATAGCTGCCCAAAAACTTCGCAAAGTTTTTAATTTTAATATTGAAAATGGCGTGCCTGATGAACTGAAAAAAGAGTACGACTATGTATACTTTGGAGATGTCATAGAACACCTGTTTTATCCCGTACGTGCTCTGAAAAACACAAAAGACCTACTAAGGGAAAAAGGTAAGGTTTTATTTTCTATCCCGAACATGGAGCATATGAGCGTTCGCCTGGACGTCATGGAGGGAAAATTCGGATATGGCAAAACGGGACTGCTTGATGCCACCCATCTACACTACTACACAAAGAAAGAAATCAGCCGGGTGTTCGCTGAAGCGGGCTATGAAATAAAGCATCTGGAATGGGTGCATAGGGACATTCCATCGCCCATACTATCGAAAAGGCTCCAGGCGATGGGACTCGGCATCACCAAGAAATTTATTGATAAAAGCAAAAAGGTAGAAGCGGCAGCCTATCAATATATTGGTATTGCGGTACCTACGCCAAAAGAGTTGCGGAAAGTTCAGATACCAAAAGTTAGCCCCGCAACCGATGACATGGAAAAATACATAAAGAGTATTCAAGAAGAATACAATAATAGTGTCGTAAGAATTAGAGCGCATTACGAGAATGATATCGCACAGAAAGTACGGTCTTATAATGACCTTGAGGCATCATCGATCAGAGTCGCTCCCGGCCTTAAAAAAATAGCTAAAACTATATTAGGGAAGCGACGTAATCGTGCTTGATTTACTACTACCACACGGCAGTCGTCGTCGAGAGTTTATGAAAAATGCTCTTATACGGCTCCGGAATAAGCGACACCGTCAATTCCACACAAGAGAATATAATGACTATAGAAAAGAGTACTACAGAAACATCACTAAGTTATACACAAAAACGGATAACATTTTGATCTCTATAATTGTCCCCTGCTTTAATACGCCATATCGGTATATGCACGAGTTGGTTGATAGCGTATTCGCCCAGGGTTATGCAAACTGGGAGCTTGTGTTGATAGATGCATCGAACAATGACGAAAGCAGTACTATGATCAAGGCAGTAGCTGCAAGCGACACAAGAATCCGCTATCATAAAGTTAACAATGAGGGTATAGCTGAAAATACAAATGCGGGATTGGCCCTTGCGAAAGGGGATTACATTGCTTTTCTTGACCATGATGATGTACTAGACCCTGATGCGCTTTCAGAAAATGTGCTTGCAATTCAGCGGTTTCAGCCTGACCTAATATATAGCGATGAAGACAAAATATCCGATGACAGCTCATATTACTTTGATCCCCATTTTAAGCCGGACTTTTCGTTATCACTGCTTCGTTCAGTAAATTATATAACGCATTTTGTCGTCGTCAAGAATAGTCTAGCTAAAGAAGTAGGATTTATAGAGAGCGGATTTGATGGTGCTCAGGATTATAATTTTTTGTTGCATATAGTCGATCGCACAGAAAAGATCTATCATATCCCCAAAATTTTATATCACTGGAGGCAGGCCATAGGTTCGACGGCGAGTAACTTCAGTAATAAAAAAAATATAACCGATGCGGGTGAGCATGCCCTGAACAATCATTATCGTCGACGCAGTATCGCCGCAAAGGCGAAGGCTATAGAAAATAGACCCGGTTTTTACGGTACTCACTTCCAGCTTTCGTCCAAAAAAAGAGCAATTATCGTGCTAAAAAACGGACTCACCAGCCATGAAATCGAGTATATAAAGAGCGCCTACGAAAAACATCACGAAGTAAAAAAACTCAACATTGATTGTCTTATGGTTGATAATACTAATGAGGTTGCGGGACGCTACGATGAGATTATAGTAGCTACTGTTCCTGCATATCCATTCGATTCGGGTGATACAAGTATCTCAAGCCTGTTCGGGTACTTGTCTGCAGGCTACGATGCAGTTATGCCACTTTTGATTTCTAGAAATAAAATTGTTGGTTGTGGCTACGTCTGGGATAAGACAGGGCAACTAGCACCACTCTTCTTCGGAACAGATCCATCGCGTGCTCAGTATTTTGGTTCGACAGAGTGGAACCGTGATGTTAATGGGCTTGATACTCGGGTTATTTGTACCTCATCTGATTTCTACATAAAGCATGCCAAACAGAGACTTATCAGTGATGGCCGACTCGCTGTGCACGGACAGACTGAATTCCTAGTATTCAAGGGACGTAACGTGCGGCATTCTGCATCGCAGGGTAATTTCTATAACCCAAATCTTGCACAGGAAATGCACCCACGACTTATAGAAAACCAATTACTGTATGATGCCATAAAGGTAAAAAAATAAATGAAGGACGTTGGATTGGTAGTGCTCAGTTGGAACAATGCGGATATTTTGCCGACATGCTTCGATAGCATTGCGTCACAAACATACGGTAACATTAGGACGATACTTGTCGACAATAACTCTTCAGATGAGACAGTAGAGATGACCAAAGAAAAGTACCCATGGGTTGAAATCGTGCAATCAATACGCAATGGTGGCTTTACGCAAGGAAATAATCTAGGAATAGATCATTTGCTCAAGGATAAAAATATTCGTTACATCGGCCTTATAAATAGCGACGCCACCATAGACAAAGAGTGGGTACAGAATATCGTCAAATTCGCGCGGTATAAGCCAAGGGGAGCCTTTTTCCAAGGAATCACGTTAGACTACTACGATAATGAGATAATCGACTCAACCCATATTTATGTAGCTAAAAATGGACAGGCAACACAAGGTAGGTGGCGAACGATCAGTCTGGGAAACAATGGCCCGGAAAGGGTTTTTGGGGTGAATGCCGCAGCCTGCATAATTTCCCGTGAGTTCATTGACACTCAACCATTTATGCCCTTTTTCGATGAAAGCTTTTTCATGTACCTGGAAGATGTTGATGTAGCCGTTCGGGCGCTTGTTATGGGCTGGGATAGTTATTACGTTGACCACGCCGTAGCATATCACATGGGCTCGGCTACATCGGGGAAAAATCCTGGGTTCTCTCTCAAGATGACTTATCGAAACAATCTTGCAATGTTATACAAAAACTTCTCGACTGTTTTTCTATTGCGGCGATTACATAAAATAGTAATGTCCGACTTTAGGACCATTAGGTTATTATTCAGCAATAGGCAATTGCTTGGCGTAGTGAAATTGCTGCAGGGCAGAATAATTGGAATCCTGCGCGTTCCGCTTTATGGCTCTGCGCATAAAACGATGCAAAAAGCTAACACAATCGACGTATCATATCTTGAAAAACTCATGCGTGATGGTACATAAGAGGCTTGTTTCTACTCGATTTCGCACACTACAGCGAAGGCACTTCTGGTCCGGTTGGGATGGAACTAATTAAATCTCTTGATACGAGCGTACTGGGCGCATACAACCCAGAGTAAGTTTTGGTGTTTGGTATACCAGACTTTTGACCGTTTACCATTGCGTATATGCCTGGTGCATTTGTCTCGATTGATTTTGTGGCCGAACCTGCTGTGCGTAGAAGCGATAGAAAGTCAGAAGATAATGTCGTAGGAATGATGGCGCCTGATGTCCCGAGCCAGTTACTCTCGAGGTTTGCGGGTAAGAGGTGTTTATTCCCGGCCTCAAGGACGTATTTCTGATTTGTTGTGGCGTCAAGTGCAAGGTAACCCTGCCAAACAGATCCGGTATTCTGGTCGATGAGCTGCTGGGGGATTGATGGAATTTTCTGCATTGCAAAACCCGCATTAAATAAGTCTGTAAGTTTGCCTATAGGTAAAAACTTGCCTTGGTCTACGATGTAAATACAGCCATTTGTTGGGTCACTTGAATGCGCGAATGGTATCAAGTCGGTACCCTTGCCTAGGTAACTGACGAGTTCAGCACTATGGATTTTGCTCGCATCAATACCCCAAAGTCTAGCTATGGTCGCGCTTGGGGTTGTATGCGCCTTGCCAGCCAGTAACAGTCCGAAACCTCCTGGATAACTGATATCTTCTGACATAGGGCCACCGTCACTGAAAAGTGCGATATATTTTGCCGAAACAGGCTGAACCTGTGGGCTACCTAAGCTTACGATAGAACTTGGACTTAGGCTGAATCGCTTGGTTTTCTCTGTTAAGTACGTCGTGCCGTTGTTGGTTACAACAGGACTTATCGGCGGGCCTTGGGGAAATATGGTGACATCTTCTGTGTTTAGGACACACACATTACCGGAGTTGTTATTTACAAGAGACAACATTTGTGGGCTTGAAAAGCCGCGTCTTATACCATCGTCTAGTATGGAAACTCCTGGAGAACCAACTGCCTGAATGAGCCCCTGCGTACAACTTATCGGTCCGCGGTTGCTGCCGATGGCCTGGATGCCCGTATCGCTGATGGCGAAGCCATATCTATGTACTGAAAAGTTTTGAGGTACAGAGTATCTTCCAAAGTTGACGTAGTACTGACTTGTCGGAGTAGTTTTGGAAAATGCAAAACGGGTAGTAATGTTTTGGCCGGACGGGATTGTTGCAGCCTCGTCAGAGCTTAGTTGTGTGATGGGCATAGTATCTGAATTTGCATAAGATCTTAACAGCCCTAGTGAAGAAAAACCATGTTTCGTGCGATCATCGAGCAGGTAAATCGTCCCATTTGGGTCGCGGATAAACTTGGAGGCTTGCCCACCAGAAGGCAGGATACTGAACAGCGCATCAGAAATACTTTGCACTTTGTCGCGTGGATATAGCTGTGACGTATTAGCGTCTAGGCTGAGTACGGTACCATTCGTAACAATAAACTGATCTGTCGTACCCCGCATACCCTGATTTGAAATGATCCCGGGCCCTGCAGGCAGCGCCTGGAACAGCGTGTCACTTATGGTGATTACCCTATTATCTCCAGCCCAACTTCTCAATTGGGTCGGTGAAGAAAAGATTCGCTTTTGCCCACCATCAATCATATATATACCACCAGCAGAAGCTGAGGTCATAAATGGCGTTAGCCCACCAAGGCGTTTAGTATAGGCGATCAAACCGGGGCGTACGGTCGCAACAGTGTTTGGATCATAGCCCCATAGCCCGACCATATTGCCTAAGGCATCAAAGGTCCCGCCACTATCACCGACTAGGAAGAGTGCGGGGTTGTACGGGTTTTTCATAACTCTTGTGAGCGGGCCGGCATCTGGTATAGTCGCGAGGCTTGCATCACTTATCGGTGCAATCGGCAACGATGCTAACCCCCAGGCATAAAGCGAGTCCGGGCTGGGTATACCTTGTCTTATCCCATCATATAGAGCGAAAACTGTTGGGCTGGAGGGACTTTTTACCAGTTGCACGCCATTGTTTGTCGGGCCAAACCAGTCATTGTAGACCCGCCAAAAATTTCGGTTGCCATAAGCGCTACAATTATCACCCGTACCGTACATGTTATTGAGAGCCGCCTGGTTTGGTTGATAAGGGGTGTATGTGTATAGCGCTGCGGTGCCCATAGACTCTAGGTATATGTCTGTTCCTCCACAGCCACGGGGCTCTACATTCCAAAGAACGTAGTTGTTCTGGTAGGGTTTTTTATACTGCCACCACGACTGGGTCATGCTATCAAGATACCAGCGTAGTAGCTTAGCTGCCTCGGCGATCTGCAGTGAAAAGCCAGCATAATTGGCGTCACAATTTGCGCTGCCACCGGAACCGCTATCGGGGCAGTGAGCACCCATCGCGTAGGTGTATTGTTTCTGCAGTGGCCATTTGTCGCGAGTCAGTGGGCCAGCCGACTCAGTATCAAGCTTAACGAGCAGTATCTTAGGGCTTATGTTATAGCGTCGTGCAGCATCATAAATCATCTGTGCTGCGCTAACAGCACTAGGCGGGATAGAGCCTGAGTAATTGTTGGCAGGTATGCCCAGCCCAGGAGAAGTCTTGGGCACCTCATAATAATTTTTGAGACAGACATAAGGTGGGCCTGGCCAGCCTCGTGATGCGGCGTACTGTGCGTGAGTGAGATCGGGACGGTCGTACTCACTGGCTGGCTGTGTGCCGTTGGTGTCGCAGTTGGGTACAAGATAATCTAAGAAACTTTGTATTTCTGCTACTGACATGTCTAGACCAGTGAACTTACTGTCATCAATGATGCGTCCGGCTTTCCAGTCGGCAGCCGATACTGCAGATGCCTGGGGAGTTTGCATAATATAACCATTCATGAAAAGAACAGCCGCCAGTACTAAGGTGATAAATCTTTTCATTATTCTACCTCCAGAGATGTACTATCAGTTATGGGCTGACCCGAAGTTGGAGTAAACGTAATTGAGATGTTCCATCTGCCCGTGCCAAGTTCTGTTACGGGAATGCTAAATCCGGCGCAACTTGAAAATTCCGGCTGATATATAACTTGGGCACTCTGCTCTGTCTGGCTGATACCATTAGTCACCCTAAGCATACACGTGCCTTCTGCTACATGATAGATTTTGCTGATTACCGTTATTGATGAACCTGATTGTGTTGCCAAAATGTTTATGCTTGGTAATGACGGTTCGGCCGAGGGGTTTTGTTCTGAATCTGAAGTATATGCATCGTCAAGAAATGCCTGTTTTGAATCGTTAGCAGTCTTTGCTGCCTGCGCCTGTTGCTCTTTGGTGGGTCCGGTTGTGTTCGTAGAGGGTGATGTTTCACCGATGAGATTAATTACGTGCGTTTTTTCTAAAGTAAACAGAAGGATTGCCACGAGAACAACTATGCCGCTTGCCACGAACCATATTTTTTTCTTTGATGTATTGCGAGAGACATCTACCATATGTTATTTATTTTCCTTGCGCGAATGCGTTATAACCTCGCTCATTTTACCATAATCACTTTGGTAAATGCAACCTTATGTGACAATATCTCGTGCTATAGTGAGATTGGATTGTTAAGCATGCGTCACAGAGTTGCTTTCGAATGCCACGACAAGTTAATATACATAGTAGTAGGGATATAATGGCAATAAAGAAAAAGCTTACCAACTATAACGTACAAATTCTTATACCGATTCTGGTAATTCTTGTAGCCTCTTTAATTTTTGCCTTACGGTATATTCCGGCATTCAGTATTCCAAATTTTTATGCTGAGGATGGTAAGGTATTTACTGACGTCGTACTACAGCACAATCCCCTAGAGGCACTATTTACCTGGTTTAACGGGTACTTAATAGTGGGGCAGTATGTATTAGTGGAGCTGGCAGTCGGAGCGTATAAACTCTTTGGGATGAGCTTTTCTGATCTACCACTAGTTCTTGCGGCGGTATCATGTCTTTTTCTTGGGTTTACGGCTGCCTTACCCTATTTACTATTCAAAAAGCAGCTCGGCGCGAAGCTGAGTTTACTGGCTGTATTGTTCGGCGCATTTGTTCCTATTCCAAGTTTTGACTACGCCATAATCGGAACGATTGGAAACCTAAAGTTTCTATTTCTCTACTGGGCGTTTCTGTTTTGTTTGTATAGGAATCTGCACGCTACTAATGAAAAGAAGACAATTTTCGCGGATAGCATACTACTATTGTGTGTCCTTACCTATGCGCCGAGCATGGCTCTCTTCCCGTTCTTGCTTTGGCCGTACAGAGATGAAATTAAAAAAGCATTCAAGACAAAATCCCTGAAGCCCTTTCTGCAGCCCTCCATCATCTCATTATTTGTCCTATGTTTGATCGCTTTTCTATACGTGGTGGTGGTTCTCGTAAAGGGCATCCCTCCGATACCGGGGTATCTTGACACCGCTTATGATATAAGGGCTACTCCAAAAATTGCGTTCAGAGTAACGTGGTATCAGTGGTTGGCCAATATTGCACCTACTATGAGGGATTCCGCCGTAATCGGGCTGCTTTTACTGCTTTCAATCGTGGCGCTTCGAGTACAGAAAAGCCGATTCGTATTTATATTTGGCATGTGGGCGATTTTTGCATCAACTATAAGTTTTGTCGTTAATCGTCCGGGTATTAGTGAGTATTTTCTTTACTACGGCCCTAACCCGGATCAATTTTTTTACGGTCAAACACTTGTGTTCATGTTTGTTTGTGCATGGTTAATAAAAGATTGGTTTAATCGTCTGAAAGTTGTCGATCTGCTGCTGGTACTAATGGGAATAGCGTTATTTATGTGGTGGTCGATTAATGCTACGGGGTCTTTTGGTAAAAATAGGGTAATATACGAGAGGCTTGGCACTGCAGAGAGTAACATCGAGAAAGCATGCAACAAAGCAAAAGATCAGAAAGTAAGCATACAATCATATCCAACAGAAGAGTGGAAGTGGAAAATTGATAGATCAATCGTGTGTGGTCGCTAGGCTTTGGCTCGACTAGCGGCATGAAGAGAAACAGGGTATTATTAATAGTATGATTAAGGGGTTTTTCTTCGATCTTGATGGCACTTTAGTGGACACCCATAGGGCTAACTTTGAGGCGTATCGACAAGCACTTGATGATTTTGGTGTACAACTCACATTCGATGATTTTAAGAAGAGTATTGGACATCAAGCAAAGACATTCTTGCCTTGGTTTGCGCCGCATTTAAGCGCCACTGAGCTGGAAGAAATTGCCAAAAAAAAGAAGCATTATTATAAGGATTGCGTGCATTTGTCGGTGTTAAATCGTCGGTTAGTCGATTTTTTAGTATACCTTAAGCCGCATCATACAATTGTGCTCGTAACAACAGCAAAGCGGGAAAACGCCGAGACAATGCTTAGGCACCATAATCTGTTAGGCTTATTTGATCTGACGATTACATTTGAAGACGTTGCCAATTCAAAGCCATCACCTGAAGCTTATGAGTTAGCATTAGAGCGCACGAATCTAAAACCGAGCGAGGTGATTGCTTTTGAAGATTCGCCATCTGGGGTATCAGCTGCCTCTGACGCGGGAATAGCAGTCGTGGAGATAGAGGACTTTAAGCCATGAGTTTGAAAAAAGTACTGATAATTCCAGTCGCAATATCTGCAGTATTATTGGTGGTCTTCTCGAGATCCATATCGGAGAGCTTTGAGGTCTTAACCGAGAACGTTAAGATTACCCCACTATTTATTTTAGTAATTTTAGCCGCAATCATCCTTCAGTTTATTGGCCATTGGCTACGCGCATATAAAACACGTTATATTCTGAAACCAGTCAGGCACAGTACGACAAAGTTTCAGTTTCGTGCACTTAGCCTTGGATATCTGTTCAACGCAATATTACCGCTTAGACTAGGAGAGTTTGTTAGGTCTTATGTAATGGCAACGGCCGATAGAATAAGCTGGGGGTTGACGCTTGCTATTGTCTTATTTGAGCGAAGCGTTGACGCTCTATTTCTCAGTTTTATAGGCATAACACTCGTCCTACTAACCTGGGTCGGTCTTCATTATATCGCAATTGGGCTTATTGTATTGTTGGTCTTTAGTGTGGCCATTCTTCTCTGCGGAACAGCACTCATAAAAGAAAATAAATGGTTGATCCGCATAATTTATCAAGCGTCATCAATGTTTAACATGCACGTTAAGCAAGCAATCCGCTTCAAAGCCTGGTCTATCATATATGGCCTACAGCAAATAGCCGCAAACCTTTCGATGGTAAAGTATCTTTCACTTTCATTAGCCAGCTGGCTTCTATATTTTGCATCTATTGCTCTCGTATTAACGCAGTTCAACTTCGCATTTACTGGACCAAAAGACATGGTTCTATTAAGTGTGGCACCTTACTATGGCGTTTCATTGCCGTCGGGTCCCGGTAGTCTTGGGTCATATTCAAACTCGGCTAATGCTATAAACGCACAGGCTGGACTGCATGGTGACAACCAACTAATCTTCGATCTAATAACTTGGGCAGTCATTGTACTGCCAATTGCACTAGTCGGTGTTGTATTGTTATTGTCTAAGACAAAAGAGCCATTTGGTCGAAAACTTGCTAAAAGTTCGTCACAACAATCGTTGATGGATAAGCTGTCGAGAGAAGAAGATATTAGCGATGAGATGGAGCTATTCCTTGAGAATTATTTTGCAGGCAACGCGCTTTCTAGGATTGTGCATAGAATGGAGCGAGGCGGAGAGTTCAAATTACTTAAGTACTTTAAGGGCGGTTCTGACGCGATTACTATACTTGCAGCCGAAAAAGATGGTAGGGTTGTCGTTAAAAAGATAATCGCGATTGAGTATAAGGACAGGCTAAAAGCACAATATGAATGGCTTAAAAATCATAAACACAAAAACGTAGTCAAAGTGTTGGGCGAACGAACGGGGGATGACTACTACTCAATCGACATTCATTATGACGAGGGTGATGAAATGTTTTTTGACTTTGTTCATAGCCATTCGGTTGAAGATTCGGAAAAAGTATTGACTGAAGTGTGGAACTCCTTGCACGAAATACTCTATAAAAAAACAGACTACAGGACAGATTACGCTGCTCTTGATACCTACACGAGTAAGCATATCTGGGATTGTCTTGAAAAGGCAAGTGTAGTAAATTCTGATCTCGCCCGTGCAGCTTCCTGCGATTCGTTGATCATTAACGGGAAACGATACGATGGTATCCATAAAATTATCGATAAAATCAATAAGCATGAACAAGCGCGAAAAGATCTTGCGACCTTCACGCATGCCGACGAAGTAGATGGCGATATAGCACTAGATAACATACTAGTCTCAAAGAATAGTCTGCGACCAGTTATCATAGATCCTGCACCTGACGGTAATATAATCAACGGCCCCGTATTTGATTTTGGTAAAAATATGCAGTCTCTCTACTGTGGGTATGAATTCTTGTTTAGAAGTAATGAATCGGTCGTGCTCGAAAACGGGAACACAATTAATTTCCAAGATAGGCGTACAGATCAATACGTTCGTTTATACGACTATGTTAGTAAGGTTTTAGCTCCAAAGTATCTTTCAGACGGTGAACAAAAATCAATGATCTTCCATGCAGCAACGTTGCATATCAGAAGGCTTAAGCACCAAGTATACCAAAACCCGGCCATCGCTCTAGCGATGTTTGCAGTTGGTGTTCGAGCATATAATGATTTTCTTAAGCAGTATAAAAATAAGTGATATAAAGCAAATTATATGCTTTTTATCACTGCACTAAGTAGTAAGCAAAGAAGGCCTGAGTCCCATCGGTAAACCTCTCTATTTCATACTGACTACTAGCCGATAGTTTGTATCTGTAAACAGCCTGTTGACTCTCGCCACCAAGGTTAAATGACGCAAAAGCATTACGATCAGTCTGTCGGCCCTTAACTTTAAAACGGAAAACCTTTTTGCTATCAATATTGGTCAGAGTAAAGTCTACTGTATCCTGTGCATGATTAGTTCGTACTGGGATCAATAAGCTTCTAATTTTTCCGTTGGGGCCTACGTCAATCATGTACGGAGATACGGCAGGTGATTTTATATAATTTACGGGGTCAAGGGTTTTTTCATAATTTAATTTACTGCAACTTCCAAGTGCATCAGCCTCGTAGTACCATCCATATGTGGGCCCAGGTTTCGCATTAACTGGCACCCATGTTGGGGTAGGTGCAATGGGCATACAAGTTGCCGATCTAGCATGGAGATCAGATCTGAATGAGTCGATCGAGACGTACAGATTGGAACTTGAGACATCAATTGGTCTGTATAGGCTAATAACGAATAATAGCAAAAGTGATATTAAAGTGTATCGTTGATACCTAGCAAGCCGCGTCGCATTATTCATCATAAACTCAATGAAAAACATTAAAGATAGAACGAGCAAGAATGATAGAACGATATCACGTTGGAGCTTCGTATGGTCAAGATAGATATATTTGTAGGATGACAACACGCGCGGCAAGGGTGAGTCCGGAGGGAATACAGAAGTGTATATAAGCCCAAAGGTAAAAGCCAAAAGTACAGATATCCTGACTAGGCCAAGCTTTTTATATGCATATAAGCTAAAAAGGATCAGCACTGCTGTGCTCAGTACGACGTACAGGAGATTTGCAGGATAAATATGAACTATCTTTAACAAAATAACGCCAGGGTAGAGTAGAATATCGGAAAGTTTACTTAATATGCCGACATGTGCGGCAGGAGGTGATGAGCTATAAAATGTTGAACTGAAGAAGAGTAGAGTTTGCAATCCTATCGCAAATGTTAGGATACTGCCGAGTAAATATTCTTTATGTCGCCAAGCCCTGTAGAGAACTAGCGGAAGTAGAACAATAGAGGGTTTAGATAGGCAGACTGCCATCCCAAATGCCGCATAAATGATCTGGGAAAATTCATTCTTAAACCTATTGGGGGAAAGCGAGATCAAAATTATGGGTATAAAACCAACATACCAGATGTTTATCATACTAAAGGAACTAATATGACCAATTGTCATTAGGGTGCAGAGTGAAAGCAGCACTCTAAGCAGATCACTCTTAATGACCGGTCGGTTATAGGGATGTGCAATGAATGAAATTGATGCAACTGCGAAAGCAATAACACCTAAACGAAAAAACTGGTCAATGTGATTTAACGGGAGTCCCAAAATAACATACGGAAAAGAAAGAAGCTTTGGTAAAAAATTATAATAACCTGCTATGCCAGTTGTAAAGAAGCCGTGTACACCATTTGCTACAGCGCCGTGGACGTACTCATAAAATGCTTCAGCCCAGGCATCGCCTGTGCTGACAAAATTCCACTGAAAGATCAGTAGATAAACAAGACAAAATAGGAGAGCATATACGTGGGGTAGGCGGTAGAATGAATACTTTATTCTCTTCAATAAACCTTGAATTACTGGCATGAACCTTACTGCTGGCTTACCAATCACTTTATTTTTTGAAGACAAAGTGCTCATATAGGATGTAATTATAGACTAATATGACGATAATCATAAGCCCAAAAGCACCTGTATTCGTGATGAAGCTGTGGTTAAAATGAAGACCAAGACTTATGTTGACTGAATATGCCCAGTTGTAAAGTCCGCTGAATCTGATGAATATGCTCAGCAATAGTGGTCGTAAAACCCACATACCACAACCCGTGAACATGAAGAATTTCACTATGGTCTTGTGATTGATGTGACTACCACGCCAGGTAATAAAACTGTGTGTGAGAAAAGCGCAAATAAGCGAAAACGTACCAGAAACCAAGCCGGCAAGGCCAATTTGCTTAGGGTCATTAAATGCGGTTTGAGTTAGCAGCGTGTAAAACGCAAAATCTAGTAGTGTGTTTACTATGCCAACGCCCAAAAAGATGAGGGGTCGTTTATTTTTCAGGTTTTTGCTGGGTGCGTGCGAACTTGAATCGCTACGATCGTTACTGTTTTCCATTGAGATACGCGTTTAATTCTTCGGGAGTACCAAAGATATATTTCTTATCAATATCAGCTATCTCGATCTTGCCTTTGTTCTCGAGCAGAAGGTTAAAGAGGTGGGACATAAAGTACTCTTTTAGATTTGCGGGCAAGGGTTTTGACAGAAAGTCATATGCTAGATTTTTGAATAGTTTTCCGCTTTTAAAGAAGTAGCCACCCAGAATAGCGTGGTTAGATATAACTACTTTCTCTGCCGTCCTTATGGCGTGCCCAAAATTGTCTAACTCGACATAACTATAGCGCGGATCGTCAGAAGGAAATGTGAGGAGCATGCCGTCTGGAACAAGCTGTGGCTTGGCATTAATTTTATCGAAGTATGTCTTTGAATCGAAGAAAATATCGCAGTCAGCGACACTGATAGGAAGATTATCGTCGATTAAGTCTTTTGCGATCATGCAACTTTCGACGGCACCACCCGTGTCGTGGTCAAGGATAGCAACCTTAGCATCTGGGATATGCTTCAGTATCTCATTCTCTAGGTCGTACTTCTCGACATATTCCGCACGTATGACAAAAATGTACTGTAAGTCTGTCTGGCTGCCAAAACTGTCGAGTGCACGCATAAACATTGGCTTACCATCAACTTCAATAAGGGGTTTTGGCGTGGTGTATCCTTCTTTGGCAAATCGACTGCCTAGCCCACCCATTGGCATGAGAATTTGTAATGTCATGATGTGACCTCCGTGCTTGTATAATCACCTGGCTGCTTGGTTTGGGGGTACCGCAACATGCCAAAACGCCATCGGAGCAAGTTAATAATACCGGTTTTAAAAATGTTAAAATTACGTGCATTCGAAACTTGGTCTTCTTCGCGCCAGGTAATAGGGAAGTACGCGAATGACACGTTTCGTCTGATGAGGTCGAGTAAAAGCTCATAGTTGAATGTAAGTTTGTCGGCAAACTCGAGATAGGTGCGTTTGTCTAAATCGGTTAGGGCAAACAAATTTAACCCAGAGCCAAGATCTTCACATTTTCTAAAGGTAAAAACGCTGTATATGCCATTGAGTACTTTATTCCCAAAGATGCGCTTCTTATCATAACCAAATAGTCGAGAGTCTTTGCCAAAACGAGAACCAAGTACTGTCTGAGTAATTGGGTGTGCGGCTGCGTAATCGAGCAAATCATTTGCCTCGTCGCTTTTTGCTTGGTTATCGCCGTGTAAGATTATTACATGTGTACAGCCCATGGCTTGGGCTTTCAAGAAGGCTACTTTGTGGCTTCCGCCCAGACTATAGTTATCGTTGTTCTTGTAGATATGCAAGTTTTTGAGACGACCGGTTTTTTGGTAGTCAAGTGCTACTTGAACGGTGCCATCAGGACTGCCATTATCTAGAATTATTATTTCTTCGACGCGACTAGCTAGTTTGTCGTCAATTTCGTCGAGTGTTCGCGCTATTTGTTTTTCGCAGCGATATGCGGTAATTGCAAGTAATACCTTCTGTTCCATGACTATGAGTATAGCAGTTGAACGGGGAGGTAACCATCATAAAACATCGCTGCAACGCTAATGTATACTACGCAAAGCAATAATTCTGAGAGAAGGTGGGGGCATTCGGAAAAGAGAGCTATAGGGGAATACCTACGTCACCCTAAGCTCAGACGGAAGTACGGTACCAAACGCCGAGAGAAACAGCGAGAAATCCAGAAGAAACGCTGGATTGAGGAGCGGTCAACAACTGCCAATGACCGGCTGTTCTACGGACATTGGGAGGGCGACACCGTACGAGGACACGCACACAGTGGCTACCCTGTTACCTTGGTTGAACGCAAGAGTGGCTACGCGCTCGTTGGCCATATACCAAGGGCCACGAAAGAAGCATTTCGGCTCTGTGCCGAGCAGATTCTAGCGCCACTACCGAGTCATCTTAAGCGCAGTCTAACGCTCGACAACGGCTCTGAGATGGCTGACTTCGAAGAACTCGGACGACATACCAGCATACCAATCTACTTCGTTCATCCCTACCATAGCTGGGAACGAGGAACAAACGAAAACTTTAATGGTCTACTTCGGCAGTTCTTTCCCGAGGACAGAGACTTCAGTACGATCACAAAACAGCAGGTTGACCTGGCGGTCAACCTGCTTAATACTAGACCATGTAAGCGACATGGCTACGTAAGCCCTGCCATGCTACTCAAGCCGTACTTGGATGTTGCAATTTGAATGAGAATTCAGGGACTACTTTACAAGGTACTCACCGTAGCCAGATTTTTTTAGGGGGTCGGCGAGGGCGGCGAGCTCATCGGCAGTGATAAAACCTTGTTCGTACGCTATCTTTTCAGGCGAGCCAATGATCTGACCAGTTCGCTTCTGCATGACGCGCACAAAGTCACTTGCATCAGTTAGGCTGTCGATGGTGCCGGTGTCGAGCCAAACGTCTCCAGTTTCAAGTTTTTGAACAGTTAGCTTATGTCGCCGTAGGTATTCGGCATTGACCGCAGTAATCTCGAGCTCGCCACGGTCACTTGGCTGAACATTTTTTGCGATCTCGACAACGTCATTGTCATAATAATACAGGCCAACGACAGCATAGTCTGACTTTGGTGCTGCAGGCTTTTCCTCTATAGAAATGGCTCGATTTTGCTCGTCGAACTCCACAACCCCATAGCGCTCTGGGTCGGAGACTTCATAGGCGAAGACAGTGCCGCCGTCGGGGTTAGAACAGGCTTTTAGCGAGGCATCAAGCTCATTCCCGTAGAATATATTATCGCCAAGAACTAACGCAACGCTATCATTGCCGATGAAAGTTTCACCGATGATAAAGGCTTGTGCGAGGCCGTCTGGAGAGGGCTGGACGGCGTACTCAATATTGATACCCCACTGCGACCCATCACCGAGTAATCGTTTGAAAAATGGCTGTTCCTCTGGCGTGTTAATAACCAAGATGTCGCGAATGCCCGACTGCATAAGTGTCGTCAGCGGGTAGTAGATCATCGGTTTGTCGTAAATAGGCATCAGCTGCTTGCTGATCGCTTTTGTTATTGGGTATAGCCGCGTACCTGACCCACCAGCCAGAATTATTCCCTTCATGATATACTACGCTCCTCTCTGCATTACAGTCTGATTGTACTACTTTTGTTGCTCTTGTTCGATGTAGGCTCTTAAATCATCCTGCCAATTGTGGCTCTCGAAACCAGTTTGGTGAATTTTTTCAAGTGACATGTCGCTCCCAAGTGGGCGAGGTGCGATACCTTCTTTCCCCGCAAAGTATTCAGCAGTCGTCGTGTCGGTGACGGAGAGCTCTGTATATCCTGCCAGTGAAAATATCTGGCGAGTTACCTCGGCCCAGCTCGAGAGTGGGCCATCGTTTGTGACATTGTACACGCCATACGGGGTTTTTGACATAAGCAAGTGATCAATAGCTCGGACGAGTTCGCTCGTGAAGGTGAGTCTTCCTATTTGATCGGCCACGACGGTCGGTGATACGCCCTTAGCGCCAAGCTCAAGCATGGTGCGGACGAAATTTTTGCCTTCACCGATAACCCAAGTGGTGCGAAGCAGGTAAAATTTTTCGAGGACGCTGACGACGGCATCGCCCGCGGCTTTGCTTTGGCCATAAACACCGAGTGGGCTAAAGTCCTCGTCCTCCATGTGGGGTTCTTTTGTGCCGTCAAATACGTAGTCACTCGAGATGTGGAGGAGTGCCATGTCGTGCTTTAGGGCGACTCTGACGAGGTTTGTGACCGCCGAGGCATTGACCTTCCAGCTGGCGATGCGGCCTTCGTTGGTCTCGGCACCATCGACGTTGGTATATGCGGCGGCGTTTAGAATAATTTCGATCCCGGACCAGTCAAAGTTTTCGACTGATTCGCGGTTGGTGATATCGAGCTCCGAGATGTCGGCAAATTGCGACCCTGGGTATTGGTTTCTAAGGGCCGTTCCGAGCTGTCCATTGGCGCCGACGATAAATATTTTGTTGTTGTCCATCTAGTCACCCCCTCCTGTGTTAAAAGTCAAAATAAGCTGCTTTACCTGATCGTGCATCTCTAGCTGGTCAAAAATGGCAGTATCAATAACATGCCCCCTTTTTAGGGCAGAAGTAGCATTGCTGATAATTCGCTGATTGGTAATATTCTCAAGGATTGTCTTTTCAATATTGTCCGCACCAAAACATTCATCGAAATTACCAGATTGCTTGTTTTTATCTAGGCGCTCTAATATTCGTTGACGGAGTTTCACATCGGTGGTGCGTAGAGCTATGAGGTGTATCTGTAGTGTCGGATCATAGTAACGAGACTCGAGAACTTCATGGGGGAAAGTATTTCCGCAGATAATTGTAGAGTGGCCAGTTTTTGCAGCGTTGACGGCATCAAACAGTAGCTGTTCTACGCGATATTCTCGCCAAGGGCCCCGTCCAACGGGGGGGATCCCATCTTCATCAATATCATGAAAATATATATCATTCAAGTCAGAATCTTTGCGTAAACTTTCGTATAATGTAGTTTTTCCGCTGGCGCTGCTACCGGTGATAAATGCTATAAAAGGCATGGGCTAAATCTCCATTGGCGTTACGTCTTGTAGTAGTGGGTGTGCTGCATCTTTGTCTGAGATTACCGCCTCGTCTTTACCGATCGGCCACTCGATGTTGACCTCTGGGTCAAATAAGTTAACGAAGGTATATTTGGCATCTGGTGACCAGTGGGCGTTCACGAGGTAGGTATAAGTGACATTATCTTCAAGCGTTTGGTAGCCATTCGCTACGCCCCTTGGTACGAATACCGCCACACCAGGGTTGATCTCGATGCTAAATGTCGTGCCAAAGCTCGGGCCTTTGCGCAGGTCGACCCAGGCGCCAAATACCGAACCATTAGCAACTGAAATGAATTTCTCCCACGGTTCAGCGTGAAGACCGCGTGTTACACCGCGCCTGTCGTTGAAGCTGAAGTTATTCTGCACCACTTCAAAAGTAGGGAGTCCAAGAGCCTCCATTTTTTCTTTCTGGTAGTTTTCTTTAAACCACCCACGATTGTCACCATGAACAGGGAGCTTAATGACGTAAAACCCAGGGATGGGCGCTTCGATGACAGCTAACTCATTGTAGTCGTTAGGGTTAAAGCTCATTTGTTACTGTCCCTGCTTTGCATAGGCAGCTTCTATCTCGGCTTTCTCAGCTTGCCACCACTCGGGGTTGGATTTGTACCATTCGATGGTCTGGAGTAAGCCTTCTCGCATACCAGTTTGGTTGTCGGTATACTGCGGTACCCAGCCGAGTTCGCGGCGGAGTTTGCTTGAATCCATGGCGTAGCGCAGGTCGTGTCCTGGGCGGTCATTGACATGTTCGTACCAGTCGGCACCTTTGCCCATGAGCTCACAGATTTGCTCGATAACCATTTTATTGTTGATGTGGTCGTTATCAGCGCCGATAATGTAGGTTTCGCCCAGCACACCTTTTTCGAGGATGAGCAGGACGGCATCATTGTGGTCGTCAACATGGATCCAGTCACGGACTTGCTCACCGGTACCGTACAGTTTTGGTTTGATGTCGCTCAATATGTTAGTAATCTGGCGGGGGATGAATTTCTCGATATGCTGGCGTGGACCGTAGTTGTTTGAACAGTTAGAAATGGTCGCTTTAATACCAAAACTACGGATCCAGGCACGGACGAGGTGGTCACTACCAGCCTTGGTGCTGGAGTAGGGACTTGATGGGTTATATGGGGTATTTTCGTTAAATCGGTTTGGGTCGTCGAGCTCAAGGTCGCCAAAGACTTCATCGGTGGAAATATGGTGTAAACGCTTATCATGTTTACGAACCGCTTCGAGGATCGTATAAGTACCAACAATGTTCGTCTCGACAAAAGGCCATGGCTCGCGGAGAGAGTTGTCGTTGTGGCTTTCGGCTGCAAAATGCACCACAATATCTGTCTCGTCAATGAGCTTATCCATAAGCTCACGGTCGCAGATGTCGCCCGTCACAAACTCTATCTTGTCTAAAACTGAGCTGAGATTGTTGGGGTTACCTGCGTAGGTTAGCTTATCTATGACAGTAATTTGGTATTCTGGTCTGTTGGTGAGCGTGTAATGTACAAAGTTCGACCCAATAAACCCTGCACCGCCTGTTACTAGCATTTTAGTCATGTTATACCAGTATAAGCCTCTTCGGTGGTAACGTCTATTGTATTAAATGTCAGACGACAATAAAGTAATTATGACAACGTTTGCGACGCTTACAATCAACCAACGATCAGCTTACTTACTTTGGCGACAAGTGTATCGAGTGCGGCTTTGTCTGCACACTCGGCGTTCAGGCGCATGACTGGCTCGGTGTTACTGGCTCGTACGTTGAACCAAGACCCGTTCGCAAAAGTAACGCTCAGACCGTCGAGCCCATCTTGTTCCTCGTCCGAGAAAGCTTCAGTAAGCCGACTGATAGCCGCAGCCTTATCTTCGACGATAAAGTTTGTTTCCTCGAGCGTTTCATACTGTTCGTATTGCTTGCGTATTTCAGACAGCTTTTGTTTTCGTAGCCCAGCAACGTACAAACCTATGACTGCCGCTATCAGGCCCGAATCTGCATAGAAGTTATCTCGGAAATAGAAATGGCCAGAGACTTCACCACCAAAGGGCGAATTTTCCTCTCGCAGGATCTGTTTTATATAGGCATGCCCAACGCGTGTACGGACTGGTTTGCCACCATTCTTCGTGATCGTCTCTGGGACAACACGGCTCGACCGAAGGTCGTACAAGATGGGGCTTCCAGGGAATTGCCCCAGAAAGTACTCGGCCAACATGGCATTCATGATGTTTCCGGTCAGGACCGTTCCTGTTTCATCTACCAAAAACGCACGGTCGCCGTCACCATCGAAAGCGACGCCGCCGTCGAGCCTCAACTCTTTGATTTTTGCTATTAAGTCGGTCAAAGTTTCAAATTTCAATGGGTTTGCTTCATGGTTCGGGAAGGTGCCGTCGAGCTCAAAATACATCTCCTCGACTTCCCATGGAACATAGGGCTCGAGCTCTGGAAATATTGCCCCCGCCATGCCGTTACCGGCGTCAACTGCGATCCGCATCTCTTTTAATTTCTCGGCGTCAATAAATGACAGGGTGTGTTGTACCCAATCTTCGGCTATATTCCGCTGTTCAACACCGCCTAAAGTGCTCGCGGCAGGTGAGAAGTCATCAGTTGCAATTTTATCGCGGATTTCAAACAGCCCACCGTCTTGGCCGATTGGTCGAGCCTCTTCACGGCAAAGTTTTATACCATTGTACTCACCCGGGTTGTGGCTGGCGGTGACCATAGCACCACCCGCAAGCTTCATATTGCCGACCGCAAAATAAATCATGTCGCTCGTAACTTCGCCGATATCGATAACATCTCGTCCTTGTGTTCGGAGCCCCTTTATGACAGCAGCAGCCAACTCGGCGGAGTCTGGGCGCATATCGCGGCCCACGGCTACACTGCCTTGCTCTGGGAGCCAGTCGGCTAGGGCTCGTCCGACGGCGTTAGCAACTTCTGCGGTTAGTTCGGACCCAACTTTTCCTCGGATGTCATAAGCCTTGAAGATTTCACTCACAATCTGCATACCAGTGCCTCCATTACATGTGTCTCTATTGTAGCATCGGAACGGGTGAGTACGCCGAGATTTATGCTTCTCGGACGACTGTGCAGATATACGGTATACTATGCGTATGAAATTACTTATCGTAGCAGGTGGGCAGGGAACGAAGATGTGGCCATACAGCCGCAGCGACAAACCAAAACAGTTTCAGCAGATCGTTGGCGACAGCACGCCGTTTCAGCATAACGTGTCGATTCTGCTCCGCGATTTTGCCCCCGAGGACATATACGTTTCGACCAAGCGTAAATTTATCAAATATGTTTCCGAGCAAGCCCCGCAAATTCCGCTCAAAAACTACATCATTGAGCCCGATATAGCCAAAGACCGCGGCCCGGGCGAAGGTCTGGCCTTTCTGCGACTTTCTATGCTACACCCAGACGAGCCATTTTTCTTAGTACAGTCAGATTGTTACCGAGACCCAGCCGAAAAGTTTTTGCAGATGATCCACGATGCCGAAAAACTCGTCACCGAGCACAAACAGCTTATAACGGGCGGCATCAAGGCGACAGAGCCAGATATGGGGACCGACTATTTACAGCTTGGTAATGCCCTTGACGATGCCAAAGAGGCCTATACCATCGACAAATTTATCTTCCGTCCCGCAACGCTCAAAGAATCCCGCGAGCTTATCGAGAATTTTCATGTCGTCAAACACTGTAACCACATGTGCTGGTACCCAGAGCTCGCTCTCGAGGCGTACAAGAAATACCGACCTGACTGGTATGACAAACTGATGGAAATAAAAGAAGTCATCGACCAACCAGGTGAAAATGAAGCAGTTGAGCGTATTTTTGCCGACATGGAAAAAGGTTCAACCGAGGAAGTCACAACGCACGTTATGGATAGTGGTGAGGCCATCGTGCTGCTCGTTCCATATAAATGGACTGATTTTGGTACCTGGGGCTCTGTTTATGACTTCTTTGCCGACGGAGAAGCAAACTACGAAGACGGCAATGTAGTTACCGTGGGCTCAAGTGGCTCGCTCATCAAAACGAGTAGCAAAACCAAGCTAGTCGCTGTCGCTGGAGTCAAAGATCTGATCGTCGTCGACACAGAGGATGCCCTGCTCGTTATCCCCAAAGAAGATATCGACAAAATAAAAGACATCCAAAAAATAGTCGCCGAGCGTGGTTCTACAGAATACTTATAGACTGCTAGGTATATAGTACGTGGCAATAGCTGGTTGAGGCCGCAGTAGTTTTTAGAGTCAAACCAAATGAAGTAAAACGGCTATCTGTTAAACTGCCATCCCAGGTAAAACTTATTCCACGGTGACTGATTTTGCGAGGTTACGTGGCTTGTCGACATCTAGTTTTTTGGCTGTGGCAACGTGGTAGGCAAACAGCTGCATGGCGATAGCCATGAGGATGGGTGATGTTTGCTCGAGCGTGTCAGGAATGGCGATAAAATCTGTCGCCAGTTTTTGGAGCTGCTTGTTTTTGGCGGAACCGAGTGCTACGACCAGCCCACCGCGAGCACGGATTTCCTCGATGTTTGCGAGGGTCTTTTCAACCAAATCGTCATTTGGGACGACAGCAAAAGTTGGGAAGTCGGCATCTATCATGGCGAGTGGCCCATGTTTCATCTCGCCAGCGGCAAAGCCCTCGGCGTGTATGTAGCTGATTTCTTTGAGCTTTAGCGCGCCCTCAAGGGCAGTTGGGTAGCCGTAGCGCCGCCCGATGTATAGGAAGTCGTGGGCTTTTACGTATCGCTCAGCGACAGCCCGAATAGAATCGCTCAACAGCAGGACTTGCTCGGCCTTAGCGGGTAGCCGCAACAACTCTTCGATGATTGCCGTATGCTGCAGATGGGCTTTTTTACTGAGCTGTAAGGCCATGAGTAATAGAACGGTTACTTGGGCGACGAATGCCTTGGAACTTGCGACGGCCTTTTCTGGCCCAGCGTGGCAGTAAACTCCCGCATCTGTAATGCGGGCGATCGTACTCCCGACAGCATTAACGATTCCGATTTTTAGTACGCCATAACCGTCTACCTTTTTTATCGCCGCGATAGTATCAGCCGTTTCGCCCGACTGAGATATCGCGAGCAGTGCAGTGCTGCGGTTGAACGGCTCTGTGCGGTATTTAAACTCGCTAGCTTGCTGGACTTCGACGGGGATGCCGGCAAGCTCCTCAAACAAGTATTCACCGACTAGCCCCGCATAGTACGACGTACCACAGGCGACGATGACAATTCGATCGATATAGCGCAGTTGCTCGCGGACCTCTTCGAGCCCACCAAGTTTTATCTCGGCGCTACCGGCCTGGATGCGCCCGACGGTGGCCGCCCGAATGGTGTCAGGCGCCTCATGGATCTCTTTGTCCATAAAGTTTGCATACCCGGCGTGCGAAACCGCTATTTCGTCAAAGCCAAATGTCTCGACCGCCCGTTTCACCGATGTTTCTGTGCGGATATCCGTCACTTCGTAGTGACCTCTGCGGTTCAGCACGGCGTATTCGTAGTCGTTTAGATACACAATATCTTTTGTCACCGATAAAACGGCTGTCGGGTCAGATGCGACGAGTAGCCCATGATCGGCCACGGCAATAACAAGCGGGCTCCCCAGGCGAGCCACGTATAAATTGTCTGGTTCTGCCGCAGTAAAAGCGACAAGCCCATAGGCGCCCCGTAACTGGGTAAGTGTTTTCGTGAACGCCTCAGCAAACGTTTTGCTGGACACACTGTAATAGTCGAGTAAATGGGGAATTACCTCTGTATCGGTGTCTGACACAAACGTGTAGCCCTTTTTCTGGAGCATAGCGCGGAGGTCGGTATAATTTTCGATAATCCCGTTATGAACAACGGCAATCGTGCCACTTGTGTTTGTGTGCGGGTGAGCGTTTTTTATGCTCGGCGCGCCGTGTGTCGCCCAACGAGTATGTCCGATGGCAGTTCGACTTTTTGGCAGGTTGCTACCGAGTATTTCTACCAAAGATTGTACGCGGCCCTGTTGCTTGGCAACGACGATTTCGTCACCACTAGCGTAAGCGACTCCCGCCGAGTCATATCCTCTGTATTCCAGTGCCTCTAGCCCCGTTATAGCTATTTGCACCGCGCTGTCTTCCTTACCGATGTATCCGATGATCCCACACATATCAGGCTCCTTGTTTGTTCTCTGCTAACGTCGTGACGATAGTTATAGGCTACAAACTGCTCCCGAGCAACCAAATATGGCAACAAAAAAATGACACCATACGCTGTGCTTTCGAGCGAAAGTGTTGGCTTTTGCAGAAGAGCACCTTGTTTTTGATCGTTTCTTACCGTACGATGACAGTAGTATAATCGTGAAACCACAAGGAGAACCAATGAACCCCGAAGCACCCGCACCCATACAACAAAACGTACCACAACCTCCCGCTCCAGCTGGAGCGCCAGCCGCTCAGCAACCACTGACCGTACAGCGCGCAAATAGTATGGCTGTCGCTGCATTAGTACTCGGTATTCTTGGTTTTCTTTGGATTCTACCGATAATTGGCTCAATTCTGGGCATTATTTTTGGTATCATTGCGCTTAGCCAGATCAAACAAGGCAAGGGAACGGGTAAGGGCATGGCGCATACCGGTCTATGGCTCGGGGTGGCCAGCCTGGTTATATCCACAGTTGTCATCGCATTAATAATCTCTGCGCTACCAAAAGTAAAAACAAGTGCTGAGGATGTTCTAGCAAAAGCACGGGCTGCAGAAATATCCTCTTCGGCGGATGTGTTCCGCGCAGAGAATGGCTACTATCCTGCGTCACTCGCGGATATGACTGGCTTAAGCTCAAACACACTTGATACCTATAACTTTGAATATACACCGAACCCAGTTGGATGTTTCGGATCTGTTTTGACGACGGCTACCAGCTCAACCAGTCAAAAATGTACCAGTTACACCGTAATGGTCAAACTCAGTGACGGTACTCCGTATGTATTAACAAGTGGTACAACAACCCTCCCAACCAACACACTCACGAACTAGACGCTGAATATCTTGTAGCGTTGATATAGGTAGCTATGAACTCGGGCATATGGTGTATCCGTACGATTCTATATCGTAGGTTAACTCAGTTTTTTACGTGCCAGGTCGACAAACGACCGAATGTTGGCTTGAAACGCCTCCGCGCTAAACCGTTTGGCATATGCACGAATCGCAGCACTGCTATAGGCTTGCCCCGAAAAGTTTTTCAGGACTTTTGCGAGCGAGGTGACATTGCCGTGGTCAAAAAATTCGCCTGTAACACCCGGTTTGATGTAATCTAGAGCCCCACCCGCTTTTTGGGCGATAACGGGCGTGCCACTTGCCAGTGCCTCGACGGCCGTAATACCAAAGTCATCGAGCCCAGGGAATAGTAGTGCCTCGGCACTGGCGAACTCTTCTTCGAGAACCGCATCAGGCACTTTACCGAGGAAGGTCACCGTTTTGCCCGCGAGCGACCGAAGTCGCTTTTGGTCTGGCCCTGCGCCTATCACTGTCAGAGGCAGCCCAAGTTTAGTGCAGGCAACAACCGCGAGGTCAAAACGTTTGTACGGTGTTTGGCGACCCGACACAACAAACCCCGTGCGTTTCATACTTCGGTGTTTTAGATTGCTGAACCGACTAATGTCGACGGGCGGGAAGATAACCGTGCTGCCGCGTTTATAATATTTTTTTATCTCATGCTGCGTGTGCGTGCTGTTAGCGATGATAACGTCAGGACGCTGCGCTGCCTTAAAATCCCACCGCCGGAGTGGTTTGACGAACAGCCAGAGGCAGACACGTCCAAATGGGTTAAAAAGCCCAAGGCCAGGGTCTTTCATGTACTCATCGTAGCGACTCCAATAGTAATGTGTCGGCGCGTGGCAATAATTAATATGCAGGGTGCTCTCAGGAGTTTTTATGCCCTTTGCTTCGGCCCCGCTGCTACTTATGACGAGGTCGTAGTCATTGAAACGGAGGCTTGTGTACCATAGGATGCGCAAGGGGCCAGTGAATTTATATAGCTTACTTAGCGGCCACCAACCTAAAAAACCTGTCCGTACTTTGCCGTCCAGCCGTTCGCGCCATTCACGCGTCGCAAATGTCGCATAGATAGGGGCACTAGGGTACAGTTTGTGCAGCTGTTCGACGACTAACTCAGCGCCACCACCATACAGCCAGTCATGCACAATGGCGACACGCGGCTCACGCTGGGGCATCTATTGGTACCTCGCTCCGCGCCGAAAAATACGACCAACTATAACGCGTATCGTCTTTACCAATATTGTCAGGTCAAGCCAAAAGCTCCAGTTTTGCACATAGTACAGGTCGAGTTTACGGCGTTCGTCAAAGGTCATTCCGTGCCTACCAGCCACGATTGCAAGCCCCGTTAGCCCAGATTTGACGCTGAGAATCAGGTTTTTCTTGCTGTATTGCTCTAACTCAAACACGTCGAGTGCCCTTGGCCCGACGAGACTTATGTCCCCGCGGATGACGTTCCATATTTGGGGTAGCTCATCGATACTAGTTGAACGCAGGATGTGGCCGATACGGCTAATGCGTGGGTCGTTATCGAGCTGATCGCCGTTTTGACGGTATTGTTTTATTAGCTCTGGCCGACCCATTTTGCGAAAACCATCCTCCGGTGACATCGCGTTGTAGGCTTGTTTCATCGTCCGGAATTTAAGTACCGAGATTTTGCTACCGAATCGACTTAGTCGTTTTGCTTTGTAAAAAATAGGGCCATTTGGGTCGGTTGTTTTTATGAGTACGACGGCCAGCAACCAGAGCGGCGAGCTAAGTATCAGTAGCAAACTACCAAAAAGTATGTCGGTTATGCGTTTAAAAATCCTACCCCATCCAAATAGTGCGGTGTGCCTGACGTGTATTACCGGTATGCTGTTTCGGAACAGCTCAACATCGATGTTTCCTACCAATAGCTCGGTGTTACCGGGGACGAAACGGTAACTAACGTGGTTTTCCTGGGCGTATGCCAAAATCTCATCATTTCGTTTTTCGTCAGCGTACAGTTCTGTCTGGATGATGCCGTGCAAATCTTTGTGGTCGCTTCGCACATACGCCTGCATATTTGGGTAGGTTGCAACCCCTGCAGGTAATATTTTGCGGTAGCCAATGACGCCCGCCAGCTCATAGCCAGATCGTTTGCTGTCATACACTGAGTCGACGATTTCTCGGGTAATACGGGTGTTGCCGATGACGACGATGCGAGTCAGTCCATAGCCTACTCGGAAAAGGGCTACGCGCATCCAGCGGGCAATATTGCGAAGCACAATGAGCAGTCCAAAGGCGATCAAAAACCCATAAATAGGCACAAGTTTTGCCGGGAAGACCCGCTGCAGGCTCATGTAATCCCAGAAAACGACGAACAGTAGCCCCACGAAAGACCCGATGAATAGCCGCCCGATCTCGGCAAAACGACGCTCGTAAACATTGTGCTGATACAGCCCAAGTAGCGCGAAAATAAGTATCCAAAAAGGCAACAGCCCCAACATGATAACTAGATAGTCTATGCCCTGCATCGGGTTTGCGACCGCGACGGGGCTGGCGGCACGAATAACAAACGCGGCGATAAAACCGACGACCAATGCGGCCACGTCGCCCAAAACGAGACCGAAGTTATACAGCAGTGAAGCGTTATTCTTCATGTATACTCTAAATTGTACCACTATGACAAGAGATATGAGACAAATTAAAAGGGATGAGGCTAGGGGGGCGGCCAAACGTCGGACGGCCCCAAAAAGGGCTCCGCGTACAATTTCGGCGCAGGATTTTTCTGTCCGCTCTGCTAATTGGCTTGTGGTGATAGTACTCGCGCTCGTCCCGTTTCACGCTATTT
>CAZLLY010000006.1:0-14830 GCA_964560755.1 uncultured Candidatus Saccharibacteria bacterium
CTGTCATCCTGAGCGCTAGCGAAGGATCTTCTAATGCCTAGCGCAGAGAGGAAGATTCTTCACTTCGTTCTGAATGACTGTGGGAGTTTAGAGCGATGGATATGAACATAAAATCCAACCTCTCATCATCCCCGCGGACGCGGGGGATCCAGCCATAACGATCGGCAAAGCCGATGTAACTTTCTTTCTTAATTCTGCAATTCTTTAACTCATACCCCTAAACCGAAGGTTCTTTACATAACATAGTCCTTATGCTATAGTGCATGTAGCTAATAGAAAACAAACATGACACTCACAAAATCTTCAAAAAAACGACCTGGAGCTAGCAGTCGAAAACGAACTGCCGAACACCATAACAAAGGTCAACGCTACACAAAAGCTTACTGGCCGTATTTGCCGATGGCCATCATTGTTACGCTCGGTGTCCTTTTAAATAGTTGGATTGGCACACTCAACCACTCGGTACTTGGCTATGCTACGGGGATAAGTGTAGGTGGGCTGTTAAATGGGACAAATGAACAGCGTGCCGCAAACGGGCTTGGCGCATTATCTGTAAATGGCACCCTGAACCAAGCCGCTGCTGCAAAAGCCGCCGACATGGCACAGTACGACTACTGGGCACACAACAACCCAACAACGGGCGCAACACCATGGACATTTTTATCTAACGCAGGCTATTCCTACCAAACAGCTGGTGAAAATTTGGCATACGGTTTTAGCACTTCCAGCGACACAATAACTGGCTGGATGAATAGCCCTGGTCACCGCGCGAATATTCTCAACACCAGCTATTCAGAGGTCGGTTTTGCGATACTCGACATACCCAACTATGTCGGTCAAGGCCCCATGACACTAGTCGTAGCGATGTACGCACTTCCAACTGGCGGGTCGTCTCCAGCGCCCGCGCCTACTCCGACACCAACACCAGCGCCTACTCCGACGCCCGCACCCACTGCACCAACGCCCGCATCTACGCCGAAAGCAACACCAGCACCAGTTACAACACCTACAGAAACCGCCCCTTCAGCAGAACAGACACCAGCTCCCGAAACTCCTGCAGCCGAACAAGTGACACAAAAAGAAGACACTGTTGTTCCCGTCAGTAGTACCACGCAAGGCGAGACGGCAAAATCGGACACATCAGTCTCAAAACAAGTGCCAAGAGTTCAGGTAATAACCGCTGCTAACGTCGCTTGGACACAGTTTGCGCTGAGTATGCTCGTTAGCACCGCTCTATTGGTGTTCATGCTACGGCATAGTTTTGCTTGGCATAAATTCTTGGTAAAAGGAGAGAAGTTTATTCTGCACCACCCTCTACTCGATATCGCTTTCGTCGCAATCGCAACGCTCGGCACGGTCATGCTACAGTCGAGTGGGTTTATCCGCTAGATAGCTACTCTTTTTACCTGGGATGCTGTTTTAACAGATAGAGTTTTTACCGCATTTGCAAATGTTCTGCGTCTGGTAAATAGTGGATGTCGTGGATTATTACTGTGATTTGACGTTGTCGGAGCCAACCAAAGCAACGAACCGTTCAAATACTTCGGGCGTCGATGCGACGCGGCCAGGGAGCTTTATCGCCTGACGGGCATCATCTGGGCCAAGGACTAATACAACCTCAAGGTCACCTGTTTCACTATCGATAATCTGTTTTAGGGCAATCAAAAGCTGGTGGTCTTCACTCGATTTCAGACGAACGTACAAGCGTTGTACTTTTGCTGGAGCATCTCGCTCGGCTTTTGCTGCCGCCACACGGGCTTTTAACGTCTGCTTTTTTGACACTTTTAACTCACGCTGCTTTCGACCCGTCGGCTGGTAGGCCGATGCCTGTTCATGGGTAACCTCGCGCGCATCGTCGGCCATGATTTTTACTTCGTCCGTTAGGTTTCCGTCACGGTCTTTGGCATTTACTTTTCCTCGAACGATAACTACTCTGTCGCGCTCCCATAACCCAACTGTTTGCTGGTAGGTGCTCGGGAACAAGATGAGTTCTGTTTCGGCAGACTCGTCCTCTATTTTTACAAAGGCCATCTTGGCACCATTTTTCGTCGTTATCTCGCGGGATTCGATGATAATACCACCGATGACGACTTGTTTTCCGTCAAACTCAGGTTTCAGCGTCGTTATCGGTATGGTCTGCTCGGCCAGTAGGTGTGAAAACGCCTCGAGCGGCTGCTGGCTTAAATACAGGCCGAGTAATTCACGCTCCCAGGCAAGTAGCTCGCGCGGAGTGTGTTTGGCAGAAGGAGCGTCGAGCTTTAGCACTGGTTTGGCGGTAATAACATCGTCGACTACCCCACCAAAAAGGTCGGTCTGGCCACTGGAACGTTCTTTTTGCAGCCGTTGGCCATAAGCCACGATGAGGTCCATGTTGTGTAGTAGCGTCGACCTATCGTCAAACGCATCAAAGGCCCCTGCCCGCGCCAAACTTTCGAGCGCCTTTCGGTTGACGGTGCGCGTGTTAACAGCACCAATGAAATCTTCCATAGAGTTAAATCTGCCTGTTTCACGAGCACGAACTATTTCATCAACCGCACCGGCACCGACGTTTTTAACCGCATTCATACCGAAACGAATGTTTTCAAAACCAGTCAATTTCGCGTCCTCATCAGTCGGCGGGACAACGGCAAATTCGCCGAAAGATTCATTGACATCAGGCGGCAAAACTTTGATACCCATGTGTTTGCATTCAGCTATTTCGATAGCGAGTCGGTCGGTATCGTCGTAGTCACTCGTCATGAGCGCCGCCATAAAAGCCGCCGGGTAATGCGCCTTTAGATACGCCGTCTGGTAGCTGATCATCCCATAGCATGCGGAGTGCGATTTGTTGAAACAGTAGTCAGCAAACCCAAGCAAGTCGCGCCAAAACTTTTCGATGACCGATTTTTCAACCCCGTTGTTTACGGCACCTTCGACGAACTTTACCTGCATTTTATTCATAACGTCGATTTTCTTTTTACCGATGGCTTTACGGAGCGTATCTGCCTCACCCCCAGTAAAACCACATACATCACGGCTGATCTGCATCACTTGCTCTTGGTACACGAGCACGCCAAACGTCGTCGAAAGTGAATTTTTCATGAGTGGATGTGCATAGGCGATGTCTTCGTGCCCATTTTTGCGTTTGATAAAACTATCTGTCAGGCCGGCACTGAGTGGCCCCGGCCGGTACAGTGCGCCCATGGCGATAACATCGTTAAATTCGGTTGGCTTTAGCTCGCGTAAGTAGCGTTTCATACCCGACGATTCAAACTGGAAAACCCCGGTCGTGTCACCGCGCTGCAAAAGTTTAAAGGTCTGTTCGTCGTCCAGTGGTATCGACGAAATATCAATATCGCCGCCATATACTTTTTTGATAATACGCAGAGTATTTTTGATGATGGTTAAGTTCGACAGCCCCAAAAAGTCCATTTTAAGCAACCCAAGTTCCTCGATTTGGTTCATCGGGAACTGCGTTGCTATCACACCCTCTTTGTTGAACGTCGTTTTTTTCTGCGCCTGTTCGAGCGGCACATATTTGACCAAGTCGTCTGGCGCGATCACGACACCACACGCATGCACCCCATGGCTTCGCACCGTACCCTCGAGGATCATCGCATAGTCGATGACCGTCTTGGATGTTTCATTTGTCTCGTATTCTCGTTTTAGGTCAACATCTTCTTTGATAGATTTTTCGAGGGGGATGTGTCGGCCTTGGACTGGCGCAGGGATCATTTTAGCGAGTCGGTCTGCGTCCGCGTACGGCACCTGCAGCACTCTGGCGACATCGCGCACGGCATTTCGGGCAAACATTCGACCAAACGTTACGATGTTACTGACACGGTCGTGCCCATATTTGTCTGCACAATATTCGATAACTTCGTCTCGGCGACTATCCTGTATGTCGACATCAATATCTGGCATGCTGATACGATCAGGGTTCAAAAAACGCTCAAAAAGTAAGCCGTATTTCAACGGGTCTAGATCAGTGATTCGTACGGCATACGCCACGATCGAACCGGCCGCACTACCTCGGCCTGGTCCAAAGATAATCCCGCGCGATTTACCCCAGTTGATAAAATCTTGGACGATTAAAAAGTATCCGTTGAAACCCATACTGTCGATGACGCCCATTTCGTATAAAGCGCGGTCGAGCACTTCTTTTGGTAGTAACGCTTTTAATTCGTCATTACTAAGCGCCTCTGCTTCATCCTGCGTTTTACCGACATATCGACGCGCCAAACCCTGAAAAACTAATCGGTCAAAAAACGTTTTCTCTGTTTCGCCTTCGGGTACGGGAAACTTCGGAATGAGTATTTTGCCGAGCTCGAGCTCGACATTACAGCGGTCTGCAATTTTTTTGGTGTTTGTTATGACTTCTGGATGATCGGTCGACCACCGCGCGATGAGCTCTTTTGGCGGGATGACGTGCAGCTCAAAATCTTTGAGGCTCATGCGTTTTTCGTCGGCAACATATGCGCCCGTACCAACACAAAGCAGTATTTCATGCGCATCTTGGTCTTTGTGTTTCAAGTAGTGTGCATCACAGGTCAAAATAACAGGGATATCGAGCTCTTTACCGAGTTTAAACACACCATCATTGACCTTTTTTTGCTCGGCATTGTGAGCCGGCGCATCTGGATGACCATGGTCCTGGATTTCTAAATAATACCTATCACCAAAAACGCTCTTGTACCAGGTGGCTGTTTCTTTTGCTCTGGCATAATCATCGTTTTTGAGTGCGTCACCAATCTCGCCACCGAGACAGGCGCTCGAGGCAATAATGCCTTCGTTATATTTCTCGAGCAAATCGTGGTCGATACGAGGGAAATAGTAGTATCCGTCAATGTTGGCAATGGTACTCAGTTTCATGAGGTTCTGATAACCAACTTCATTCATCGCCATCAATATAAGGTGGAAGCGGTTTTTGTCTTTTGAGGGGTCTTTGTCGGTGTGTTTCCGAGCTGCAACATAGGTTTCGATGCCGATGATGGGCTTCACGTCTTTGTCTTTGGCGGCTTTATAAAACTCAATTGCGCCAGAAAGCGTACCATGGTCGGTCATACCGACGGCGCTCATTCCTTCGTCGACGACAAAGTTAACAAGCTCGGGTATTTTGGTCAGACCGTCCAGCAAGCTAAACTGCGTGTGGTTGTGCAGGTGTACGTAATCGGCCGGTGTGAGCACCTGCTTTTTTACCTCATTTACTGGTTTCTTCTCTGTCGTTTTCATCTCATTTGCAGCCGTCTCTTTTACTCGCTACCGCAGGTAGAGTCCTCCTGAGCACCGGAGAAGATTCATCGCCCGTCGTATGGCGGACTTCAGAATGACAGCTGGTTGCACCCTCTTTTCTCGTGTACTTATTATACCGTAAGCACCACTAAACCGACCGTTTTACTTTTACAACAGCCCTACAAAGTCCGCTTCTGCTAGGCGAAGTTTGGCAATTTGTTCAGAAAACTGTGCAGCTAATGGGTTATTATGCGTGTTGGCATTTGGCGATAAGAGTTGCCTTTGAACCCTTGGAAGCGTATTACCCAACTGGTAGATGTTGATTGCGTCGAATATAGAATTATGCTCATCATCCGTCATCGGCCATTCACAAAAACTAAAACCTGCAGCAATGAATACCTGGGCGAGTAACGTCCGGGCATTTGCGGCACCAACAAGGAAGTAATTCCCGTTTGGCTCATCTAGCGCTGTTACATCTTTATGAAGCTTTAACGATTCAGGAACGTCAGTTGCGTATAGGCTTCGTTTTTCAAACGGGTCCCATGCAGGGAAAGTAAAGTCACCGCGGAAAAAGGTTTTGCCTGCAGGTACATCCTGCGCTCCAGGAGGAGAGAACAAAACATACTGTCCCGGATCTTCACCATCAAAACGATTGAGCATTATTTTATAGTCACTGTCTGTGGTACCGCGAAAGTCATTGAACCCTAGTAGGCAGGCTGCAGCTTTTACATGTCGTTCATCACCGTTCCGAGCGCGTTTGCCTTGGTCGTTCGCGTCCACAAAGCTCACCTTCACTGTAGGTTCACTTAGAAGCAACTCTGCCGCCTCAAACGCACCATGCCGACGTTTTGGGTCGGCGGTCAATGCCGAACTAGCAGCATCCCAAGCCTCGAGCGTATAGCAATGAGCACTGTCGTACGGCGTTTCACCATATTCTGCCATAGCCGATTCGGCAATAAGAAACGGCCAACCACGTAAAATCTCACTACTCATAATGTGATAGTATCGTTCATTTGCTGAAACGTCAAATACGAGTAAATTTTTTGCTACGAGGAGTTTCGTGGAGTTAATACGTAAAATTTTGACTCTATGCATTTTAATTGTATAATGTTTATACAATGGAAAATGTAGAAATTATCGAACTAGGCGCATTTGATCCTAAGACGAATCGAAGAACTTTTGATGCGGTTAGCTATGAGACGTGCTATTGGAGGGGAAGACTGGATTTTGTCTTGTGGCCTGGGACTGGTGAAGGTCGAATATATGTCATGTCAGACCGAAATGATCTTGGTGATGACTACGGGATGCGACCAGGAACAGTCGATGAAGTCGAAAATGATGACCGTGCTAAGGAAGTAATTGCTAAAGCTATAATACAGTGTTTCGACCATACGATTACTTACGAAGTATTAAGCGACGGGAATGGGGGCTGGATTCCGTTCACAACAGATACGTAGAATCATCATAAGATTGACATACGTATTGTACATATTCGCATTTTATGTTATTATACTATCATGGAGATCATCTCTCAGACGCTTATAGTTTTACGTCGTACAAACCCGAGCACTAGTGCCCTCGAGCTTCTGATGGGAACTCAGGTACGCGGGCCGTGGAGGAACTACCTCAACTTTCCAGGCGGTAAAGCCGACGGGCCCGAACTCCTTCCGGATACTGCCGTCAGAGAGCTTGGTGAAGAAACTGGCATTCACCTCGCCCCAACCGCACTCGACTATCTAGGCAAACTTATAGTGTGTGACCGCCGACCCGATAACCTTCAATTTGGCACAGTTGCGATTTACGGCACAACAGTCGGCCCAGACGTTACATTCACATCAAATGCAGCTGAAATAAACTGTCTATGGGTGAACCCAAGCGATACAAATATTGCACTCGAAATGCCTCCGGATGTAAAATTCTGGCTTCCCCTCGCGCTAGACAGTACGCGCCAACCCTTTTCCTGCCATCGGACTGTAGATAAGGAGGGCAACAAATCTTTTGAGACGGTCATCAACAGGCCTGGTCAGCAGATAGAATTGTTCTCGTAGTAAGCGATGAGCATCGATATCCCCGTATTTCATCCAAGAGACACTATCACAGAGTGGAATGAGCCTTCATCATAACTAGTCGAGCGGGATAGGCTCAGGAATAGATCAGCGCTGAGAGCTCAGTGTCGACCGACTGTGGTTTTCGTTGGTTATTTCTTTAGGTAGGTGCCGAGGTTTTTTATCGCTTTAGTCGCCTCGGTGATTGCACTTTGCAAATCTTTGTCTTGTGCTTCGCCGTCATGTAGGCTGCTCAGCATTTCACGTGCTTTTTCCTTGGCCTTTGAGCCTGACGCGACTGCTTCTTCGAACTTTTTACCACCCGTTTTTTTGAGTTCAGATGCTTTTTCATTGGCCACGACGAGTGCATCGCCTAGCTGGGTGTGAAGCTTTTTTAACTCTTTTTCAGCAGCCGAATAGGTTTCTACAGCTTTATTTTTGATATCTTCACGCGTTTCCTTGCCGCTCTTTGGAGCGGTTAAAATCCCTGCAATGTACCCCGCTGCTGCGGCGATCGCCGTTCCTAAAACAAACTTTCCCGCAACACCTGATTTCTTTTCATCTGACATAGTTATTACCCTTTCCTTTTTTTAGAATTACCAACTAACGTCACAACCTCGCCGGCGGCGCGTACTAATCCTGCGACATTTGCGCTTTCTTTGATGCTCTCGGCAGTTTGTTCTACCTTGTCAGCGATATGTACGCCTTTTTCGGCAATCTTGCGTAGGCTTCTGACTAATTTTACGATGAATATTGTCGCTATGATCGCTACGACGAGTAATATGAAAAGGACTATTGAAAGTACGATAACGAGAATGTCAAATGCATGTTCCATATGCATAACTATACCACAACCATAACAAATTGAAGCAGACTGTTATACTACATTTCCTGGAAATATCCGAGTGTGCCTGCGAGACGCGTACTGTTTTATTTTTTGAGCAGATCTTCTAGGTATACACGCAGCTCAGGACCAATGTCTTCTCTGTTCAGTGCGAAATCAAAGACGGTCTTTAGGTATTCCAGCTTATCGCCCGTATCATACCGTTTACTGTCCTTCATGAGGCAGCCGAATACTTTGTGCCCATCGCGTATCATGGGCTCGAGCAGACTGTCGGTTACGTAAAACTCTGCATCATCTGACAAATTTGCCAGGCCCGATTCTACATACTTCAAGATGGTCGGCTCAAACAGGTAGCTACTGACGTGGGCAAAGTCTGAGGGTGCTTTATCTTTACCGGGCTTTTCAACTGTCCCTGTTATCTTGAGGGTAACGTCATCGATCTCTTCACCTGCAAATATGCCATAGCGGCTGAATTCTTTTTCGGTAGTGACACGCATACAAGTAGCGATACTGCCGCCAAGCTGGTTGTAGAGGTCGATCATCTGTGTGAACGTATTGGGTTTTGAAACCACTAGGTCATCGGCGTATATAAAAATGAATGGTTCATCCCCGATAAGGTGGGCGGCGTTTGCGATAGGCGTGGCATTGCCGTAAGGGCCTTTTTGGCGAACGTAAATGAAGTTTGCCATATTGGCGATGTCTTCCATCTCGCTAATGAGATGGGCTTTTTTAGGGCCACCAGCACGCAGGTTCAGTAGCAAATCCTCGTTTGGTACATCAAAATGGTCCTCGATAGCACGCTTACTACTACTCCCGACAATGATGATGTCTTTGATGCCTGCGGCGACTAAATCTTCGACGGCATACTGGATGATAGGCTTGTCGACGAGTGGCAGCATTTCTTTTGGCATTGCCTTGGTCTGCGGCAAAAATCGCGTCCCAAAACCTGCGGCTGCGATTATCGCTTTTGTAACTTTTTTCGGTTCAGTATTACTTGCCATCTCGTACCTCCATTACCTTATCATACGCTAAAAACGTGCGGGTTTCACGGGCTATATGCAGAGTTCGCTTTTGATGAGCTCAGTTGCAAGCGCAGGGTTGGCTTTGCCCTGGCTCTGTTTCATAACCTGTCCAACGAGAAATCCGATAGCGCGCATTTCACCATTTTTAACATCTTCTGCGGCTTTAGCATTCTCGGCGAGTACTTTTTGGACGATTTCGAGAACTGCGCCTGTGTCGCTCACCTGTAATAGATTTTTTGACTCGGCGATCGCCTCTGGGTCGCCACCTGCTTGCATAAGTTCATCCAACACTTCCTTGGCGGCACTAGAGCTAAGTTTATTTTCCCCAACCATGGTACTCAGTTTGATCAACGGCTGGACAAGGTCGGCAAGCTGGGTTAGCGGCGTAACATCTGCATCGTCTGAGGTAGTAGAGTCGGCAGAATCGTCGGTTGAGCGGAGTAGCCAAAAGGCAATGCGGCGAGCATCTTCTGCAGTTGACTGACGTAATATTTCAAAAACAGTGCGTGCAGTCGTTGGGTCGGCAATGATATCTTCGATGGTCTTGGCGTCTATGCCGAGCTCGGCAAATGCAGCGCGGTAGTCACGAGGGAGTAGCGGCATAACTCTGCGAACAGCCTCAATATATGTCTCGTCGAGTACGATAGGAGGCAGGTCTGGGTCGGGCATATATCGGTAGTCATGTGCGTCTTCTTTGCTGCGCTGGCTGAATGTTTCTTGTTTGTCATCGTGCCAGCCACGTGTTTCCTGCGCGATGGTTTCACCCGATTCGAGCAGTTCGATCTGTCTTTCGACTTCGTATTCAACCGCACGTTCAACACTACGAAAACTATTAAGGTTTTTAGTTTCGGTGCGTGTGCCCAGTTCGTCTGTTTTGCTCACCGATACGTTAACGTCAAAACGCATATTGCCGTAGTATAGGTTGGCTTCTGAGACACCCGAGTACTGCATCAATTTTTGTAGTTCCTGCGCGTAGGCCTTGGCCTCGGCGCCACTATGCATATCCGGCTCGCTCACTATTTCGAGTAACGGCGTTCCAGCACGGTTTAGGTCGACCAGGCTATAATCTGTCCCCGCAGGGTGCGACGACTTCCCTGCATCAGCCTCGAGGTGCGCGCGGGTAATATGTACCGTTTTTGGCACACCGTCTACGATAATATCTACCTCGCCTCCGATAATGATCGGCTCGTCGAACTGCGTTATCTGGTATCCCATGGGTAAATCGGGGTAAAAATAGTGCTTTCGGTCAAATTTGCTAAATGGCTGCGGTGTCGTACCGAGCGCGAATGCAGCGACACTAGCGAGTTCAACTGCCTTTTCATTGAGCACTGGTAGCGCACCGGGCAAACCAAAGTCAATGTGGTTGACGAGCGTATTTGGCGCCGCCGACCGCGCATCATTATCGGCCGCGCTAAAAAGTTTCGTTTTGGTAGCGAGCTGAACATGACACTCGATGCCGATAGTAACGGTATACTGGTCGCGGATTTCTTTACTTATCACGTTTCAATGCTCCCAAATCTTTTAGCGCTCCAAGCGCGCCCATGAGCGCAGCCTTGACGTCAGACTTCCTAAGTTTTACGTCGCTGTCATGGACGAGTTTATTTCGCAGCTTGTGCTCAAACCATATTGCATCGTTATTGGTTATCTCACGCTGAGCGGCGACCAGTCGTTCGCCCATTGTTTTTCCTTTGAATTTACGTTTTTTGAGCGCCTCATCAACAAGTTTGTCGGCGTCAATAATGGCAAGTGGCCACATTTTTGGGTCTTTTAACAGGCTCTGTACAGCACTCCACTTTGTGTGAAACTTTGCGGCATCAAGTTTGCGCGGGCGCTTCCGTCGAACGATGATAAAGGCTACGAGTAGCACAAAAACGATGGCTACCGCAACCACCGCTGCATATGTTACGAGCTGACCATTCATGAGCGCAATACCCCCTCGGCCGCATGCGCCATTGACAATAAATCACGGTCACTTCGCTGGGCACCCATTAGCTGCAAACCGACGGGGAGCCCGTCTGACGACCCGCAGGGCAAACTAAGCGCCGGTATCCCGACCAAGCTCGGGGCAACGGTCAATATATCTGCCAAGTACATTTTCAGTGGGTCGTTCGTGTTTTCACCGATTTTAAACGCAGGCGTTGGAGCGACAGGACCGACCAAGAAATCGACTGTTTTAAATGCCGCATCGAACTCATTGACAAGTTTCGTCCGCACCGTCTGCGCCTTACGGTAATACGCGTCATAGTAGCCACTACTAAGTACAAACGTACCAATAATGATGCGTCGTTTCGCTTCGGCGCCAAAACCGAGTTGCCTGGTCCGGGTGTAACTATCAGATAGGTTTTCGGCATCCTGGGTGAAATAGCCATAGCGCTGGCCATCGTAGCGGCTTAAGTTACTACTAACCTCCGCCGGTATGAGAATGTAGTAAACGGCGAGCGCCAGTGGCAGGCTCGGCAGGGTTATTTCCTGTATTTCCGCCCCCGCGGCGCGCAGTTTGTCGACCGCGCTTGTCACTGCATTTCGGACACCCTCATCGACGCCTTCGCCCATGTATTCTTTGATGACACCAATTTTCACGCCCGTAAGGTCAGGCTGTTCTGAGCCATCTTTTGATAGAACGTAGCCGTTTTCATCTCGTTCGATGGTAGTGCTATCGAGCTCGTCTCGGCCCGCCATAACATCGACGACCAGTGCGACATCCTCGACTGTTCGCGCTATCGTGCCGATCGTATCCGTGCTGCTCGCCATTGCGACAACACCCGACCTCGAGATCAGTCCATAGGTTGGCTTGAGCCCGACGACACCAACAAAGCTTGATGGCTGTCTCGTTGACCCGCCTGTATCGGTTCCAAGTGCAAATGGCGCAATGTCGAGTGCTACACTTGCGGCGGAGCCACCACTTGAGCCACCGGCGACGCGTTCGCGGTCGAGTGGATTGACCGTAGTGAAAAAATCGCTGTTTTCGGTCGACGCACCATGTCCAAACGCATCGAGGTTTGCCTTAGCAACACAAATTGCGCCTTCGGCCTCGAGTTTGTTGATGGCCGTCGATTGATACGGCGCCTTGAAACCTTTCAGAATATTGCTCGCAGCCGTGGTGTCCGATCCAAAAACCAAAAAATTATCCTTGGCGATGAACGGTACGCCAGCCAAACGACCGGCGTTTTCGCCATTTGCTACTTTTTCATCGATATATTTTGCACGCGCTCTTGCGGCACCAGCGAGGTCAACGATAATCGCTTTGTATGCTTCGTTTTCGGCGATAAGCCGTAGCGCCTTTTCGACGTTCTCGGCTGCGCTTACCCCGCCGGCTTGAACATCGGCAGCAATAGTCGCTATTGACGGCCAAACACTCACAACACTTCCCCTTTAATGGTAGTGGACGCTACAAGTTCAATACAGGTCGAGCTCATCCGATCATCCTTTTCACTTTGATCTGGTTATCCTGAACATCAGGAACGTTTTTGAGAAGATCTCTCGCCTCGTAGCCGTAGCTACGAACTTCGTCGGCTCGCATAACATTTGACCGTCCCGTTACTTGGTTGGTTGGAGCAAGCCCTGAGACGTCGACATTTGATAATTGTTCAACGTAGCCAAGTATCTCGCTGAGCTCGTCAGCAAAATGGTCGACCTCGTCATCGGTCAGTGAAATTCGCGCGAGTTGCGCCAACTTTAATACATCGTCACGCGAAAGTTTGCTCATTGCTATATAGTATAGCAATTCTTCTGCCAAAGGGAACTATTGACTATACTCCTATGTCATGGTGAGCAATAGCCGATATACGTGCTAAGGGTGTGATAGGTCGGACCTATCACACTTCGGGATAGGTTACATTTTGGATTTGATGTCGGCTATGAGGTCACGGAGTTCGGCGGCTTTTTCAAACTCTAGGTTTGCGGCGGCTAAATCCATCTGAGCGTTCAGATCTTTTACGAGCGATGGGTATTCGTCTTTTGGTATCTTTTTTAGGTTTATTTTGGCACGCTTTGCTTCCTCGGGAAGGTCGGTATTCATACGCCCCTCGACCGCTCGGCTAATGCCAGTCGGAGTAATGCCGTGCGTATCGTTGTACTTTTTTTGGATATCGCGGCGACGGTCAGTTTCGTCTATAGCGCGCTGCATACTGCCGGTTATACGGTCGGCATACATGATGACATGGCCTTCTTGGTGCCGAGCTGCACGCCCGACGGTCTGGATAAGTGCCTGTTCGCTGCGCAAAAAGCCTTCTTTGTCGGCATCCAAAATGGCAACAAGCGAAACCTCGGGCAGGTCAAGCCCCTCGCGGAGCAAGTTTATGCCGACCAGCACGTCGTACACGCCGAGCCGCAAATCTCGCAGAATATCGGTCCGTTCCAATGTGTCAACATCGCTATGTAAGTACGAAACTTTGATATTGAGCTCCTGCAAATACTCCGTTAAGTCCTCGCTCATCCGCTTTGTTAATGTCGTGACAAGGACGCGTTGGCCTTTTGCAATAGTTGACCGTATCTCGGCGATGAGGTCGTCTATCTGACCTTCTATTGGGCGAATTTCGATAGGCGGGTCGAGTAGCCCGGTTGGGCGTATAACTTGCTCGGCAGGCGCGGGGCTACGACTCAGCTCATACTCGGCAGGCGTCGCGCTGACATAGACCACTTGGTTTACGTGACGTTCATACTCAGAGAAATTAAGTGGGCGGTTATCAAGCGCACTTGGCAGTCGAAATCCGTGTTCGACCAAAATCTCTTTTCGTGCACGGTCGCCATTATACATCCCCCGCAGCTGCGGAATTGTCATATGACTTTCGTCGATCAGGAGCAGGTAATCGTCTGGGAAATAGTCAAGGAGCGTGGCTGGCTGTTCACCCGGAGATCGGTTAGTCAAATACCGGCTATAGTTCTCAATACCCTTGACAAACCCAGTTTCTTCTAACATCTCAAGGTCGAACCGTGTGCGCTGTTCGAGACGCTGTGCCTCGAGCAGTTTCCCCTGCGACCTAAACTCGTTTAGGCGCTGCTGCAACTCATTGTCGATATGGCCAAGCGCAACTTTTAGCTTTTCCTGCGGAGTGACATAGTGACTCCCCGGAAAGATCGCGTATTCATCAAGTTCGCTCAGTATCTCGCCTGTTAATGGATCTATCCGTGTTATGCGGTCAACTTCGTCCCCGAAAAATTCGATACGATACGCCATTTCTTCACCCGCCGGAAATACGTCGACTACGTCACCACGCACCCTAAAGGTACTTCGGTGAAAGTCCATGTCGTTACGGGTGTACTGGATATCGGTCAAAAGCCGCATAAAACGGTCCCGGACAGTCCGTTCACCCTTTTTTAGTTTTATAGACATGCCCCCGTAATCTTCAACCGAACCGATGCCGTAAATACAGCTGACGCTCGCTACAATCAGCACATCTTTTCGGCTCAGCAGCGCCGAGGTTGCGGCGTGGCGCATGCGATCGATTTCCTCGTTGATGGCACTGTCTTTTTCGATAAAGGTATCACTGCGGGCTATATAGGCCTCTGGCTGGTAATAGTCGAAGTAGCTAACGAAATAATGGACGGCGTTATCGGGGAAAAACTGTTTGAATTCGTTATACAGCTGAGCGGCAAGCGTTTTGTTATGGCTGAGAACAAGTGTTGGTTTTTGCACATTTTGCACCAGGTTGGCCATGGTAAATGTCTTGCCGCTACCCGTTACGCCGAGTATTACTCGGCGTAACGGG
>CAZLLY010000006.1:14840-21325 GCA_964560755.1 uncultured Candidatus Saccharibacteria bacterium
TTGTAAGTCCACTCGTTAACTGAGCGATTGCACTGGGCTGGTCGCCCATCGGCTGGTAGTCTGATTTGAGATTAAACATCGCCATATGTATAGAAGTATAGCGAATTTCACACGTAACTCATATTTGTCCGCACGTCTCCGTAAAATCTCGCATCTTTTATCAAGGGCAATAAACTTAGTTTTCGATAACGCCAGTATTTGTCGGCTCTTCCTGGCCAGAGGTTGTCGGCGGCATGGTATTTGTAGTTGTTGGCGTTTCTTCTGTAGGAATACTGGTATTCTCATTTAGGCGCAGATTTTCCTCATTTATACGCTGACTTTTGACAACGCTGACGACACTAGCGATTAAAACAATACATGACACGATGATTATTGCCACCCAGATAGTATTGTCCTGTTTCTTTGCACTCTTCTTTGATGCCATGTTTATTGCCTCCTCATGTTACGTGGTCACAACTCCTCGAGCATCCACTACTTTACGACGGTCGAGAGCAATATCGCCTTCGCCTCAGCGTAGTACGTACCTTTCATAACGGTATTGTAGTTTGTATTGCTTAAACTATCACTACTATCTTTAGGCTTTATCGATGTAATCATATGCACATCGTTCACTCCACCCAATCCAACCACATCCGCTAAATACAGCGAACATTCCGATTTGCCAATGGCTGTACTAGTTACTTTGTCTGTAGACATTAGAGAAAAACTACTTCTTCCGCTCCCACTTTTACTATTACTCGTGGCTAGTTCGACATATTTTACCTTATCGTACCCAACGACCTTTTCGACATTAATTGTTGTGATTACGCCCTGTTCCTCGGGCATACAAGCGCCGCCCAACCCAAAATTATTAATGTCATATTGTACTGTTAGACTTTTATCTGGCGCCGTCAGTGAGATCGACTGGCCTACCGACCCTGAATCTTTCGTGAGTTTTGACGCAACCATAGCCCACGTATCTGGATAGCTAAGGCTTACATCTACCCCAAGCCCGCTATCGAACGAGGCACTCTGCATTGTTTTTTGTTTGTCCGATACTTCGCTTGTTGTCTTTTCGGTTGAAACCGACGCTTTATCTGACGTCACAGTATTTTCAGTTTTATTTGAGTTTGACTTCCATACGTAATAGCCCATAGAGCCCATTAGACCTATTGCAAACAGTATTATCAGTACACCGATTAGACCTACGCCATTTTGATTTAATCTTTTCACGAATCTGTCTCCTTTTTGAAGTTGATTACTGTCAATAATCACCACTGTACACTTAAGAAAAAATAAGCGCAAGCAGATCAATAGCTGTCGAATATATTGCAAAAATACCATAAGCGGGTAGAATACTTGCAGTATGGCAAACGAAAAACCACCCAAGAAAACTGTATACGGCATGAGTGAAGAACGACGTCAGGCAATCGACCGCTCAACAAGGCGCCTCAAAACTGCAGACGAAGAGTTTGACGAAGCGTTCAAGATCTTGCGGAAATACCCCGACCGCGTTACCATTTTTGGCTCTGCCAGGTTAACGCCGCATAGTAAATATTACCAGCAAGCCCGCGCCCTCGCGAGAGTACTGGCCGACGACGGTTATGCCATCTTGTCTGGCGGTGGTGGAGGCATCATGGAGGCCGGCGACAGAGGTGCCTTTGAGGGTGAAGATGTCGCTATCGGGTTCAACATTAAACTTCCGCACGAACAAAACATCAACCCATACACAACAGACCAGTTAACATTCAACTACTTTTTCACCCGTAAAGTCATGATGACTTTTTATGCCCATGCATTTGTGTGTTTCCCCGGTGGCTACGGCACACTGGACGAATTTTTTGAAGTTCTAACCCTGATACAAACGGGTAAAATGCCCAAAGTGCCGATAATCCTCTTTGGTAAAAAATTCTGGAAAGATCTAGACCGGTACCTCCGCAAACATATGCTCCGCACATCGCTCATCAGTAAAGGCGACGAAAAACTCTATTACATCGTCGATGACATCGCCGAGGCCAGGCGTATCATTCGCTACAGCGAACGTCACCGAGATAAATAAGCTCCCATATTTTAGTCGAATTCAAATTCTGGAGTGAGTTGTTTACCGAGTGTATCCTCGAGCATAGCTTGCAAATTCCCGCCGTGCAAATACCGTGCGACCACCTCTCTGCCGAGTGCATCACGCATATTGTGCAAAAACCGTTGGTCATACCCTAGGCCATTGCAAACGCCAAGTGCTACATCAAAAATATTGAACGATACGACATCACTACCGTCGAGCATGCCAAGTACGTGGCTATTCTGCCAAAACTGCAATGCATCGTTCAGGCCAACAAGTGTGGCGTGTGGGTCGTGCTGCGCGAAATCATCTGGCTGCAAATGTGGCTCAAAAATCTCGGGGTGTTCGGGAGAATGTACGCTGCCGTAAAACCAGTGTACAAACCGCCACGATAGCTGCTGGCCGCCAAAGGTAACGTCGGTCATCGGTTCTCTTTCGGCAATTACACGAAATGTTTCGCCGAAATCTGGCTGGACTTGCTGCAGCTTTAGCAGTGCACTACGCGACCTAATGTCGGCGAGCGCCTGCAAGCCCATTACGATAGACAATATCGTTAAGCCTGGCAGCTCGGTTTCGACAGGCAAGAAAACGACTCCGCCCGCCTCAGGCACAACGAGCATATTGTGTCGTTGCGCGGCCGTATACTTACTGGCTAGTTCAGGCCATTTTTTGGTCAGTGGCATACTGTAGCTGACTTTTCGTAGCTCAAAATTACTTGGTTTGAGTTTTGCATAGGCCGCTAGCCTGGCTTTATGCCATTCAGCCGACTCGATCATCATCGTAGCAGCCATGAGCTGCAGTATCGGCTCGTGTTTGAACATACTGTCCATACTTCGGTAGCCCAGAGCCTTCATCGTTACCTTGGGTTTTAACTTTTTGAGTATTGACCTTAAGACCGTTGGCTTAACGGCAAATATCGTGTACGACGCCGTTTCTTTCGATAGAAACAGCTGTACAGCCTGCAAGATATCTTGGTTGGTCGCATCTGCCACTAGCCCTAATGCCTCCCGAACTAGCTTCTCGTCAGATTTGAGCTTTTCGGCCAACGCTCGGTATAACTCCTGACCAGTCGTGCCTTTTGGGTCGAGTCGAAGCAGCAGTAACTTCGCCCGTACTTCGCGGTTGATTTCGTCGACGAGCCGTATGTCTGCCCGAGGCATACCAGACGACTTCTCGAGCTGCTGCAAACCCAGCCGAAACTTTGGCCCTACCCCCAATAAATCCGCTAAAACCCTCGACATAGTTATCTATAGATTATCACAAGCATAAAGTCATCGCTATGCGATTATTTATTTCGACGTCTTAGTTTTATGGTGCTTAGTGGGTCAAGCAAAAATTTATCCTTCATGGCGGGCTCCTGTGTATGGTCACTATAGCCAACCCCAGCTGCCGAATCGATGACTTTGCTGTACGGTCCGACAAATCGTCTATCTCTTGGCATTGCCACCTCAACGGCGGTATGACCGATATTATGGAACGTCAAAACATCATCAACTTGTCGACCCCATCTATCTCCAGATCTAAAGAGTCCGAGTACTTTATTCTCGCGCCACATTCGCTCATCTACCATGGGTTCGCCATATTCATTTATCCACTCAAAATCACCAGGTCGTCCGGCTGTTGCTGCAGTATATCGTGTCGTTGGTGTATTTTGCGGTGCAAACTGCGGCTGCGTTCGCCTAAACCAAACATCAGCACTGACGAATCTCTTGTGCTTTATTCGCTGATCAGTCAGATCATCCCACGGGTACCATGAAATCTTGTTGTCTTGGCAGTAGGCGTTGTTATTACCATCTTGAGTCCGAAGTAGCTCATCGCCAGCAGCCATCATAACTGCACCATTTGAAGCAAATAATATCGAGAGTCCGTTTCGGAGCGCTTTCAGTCGATTTTCGATAATGGTAGCATCGTCAGTCGGACCTTCAACTCCATGGTTATAAGACATGTTATTATCAGAGCCGTCGCGGTTTTTCTCTCCATTTGCGTCATTGTGTTTTTCGTTGTATGAAACTAAGTCATAGCCCGTAAAGCCGTCGTGCGCTGTAATAAAATGAACCGAGCCTTGAGCCAGATCTCGTCCCAATACCAGATTGGAAAGCCTCTGTATAGTACCCCGGCCACGTATAATATCGCGGAGCTCATCACGGTAAAAGCCGTTCCATTCTTGCCAGCGATTTGTTGAATTTCCTTTTTCGTCTCTAACTGATCCTGCAAAATGACCAATCGAACCATCGATATGGCCGCGAATATCCCATGGCTCGGCAATCAACATCGTACTCTTTAGAGTTTTATCCCCATTGATAGCTTCAATGATTGGAATCTGACCGAAATGTGCTGTATCTATATACCCCGGGTCTTCATGCCGTTTACGCGCCAACACCGGCGCAAGGTCAAAGCGAAAACCATCCACGTGCATTTCCTGCGCCCAATAGCGAAGTGAGTCTAAAATAATCTCTCTACCAGCTTCCGTAGACGCGTCAAAGTTTGTCCCGCAACCATTGGTATCTATCGGGTTTGAGTTTCGGTCATACATGTAGTAGCCATCATTATCAACACCTTTGAAGGATATCGGTTTCCCTCCTATGCCGCCTTCACCAGTGTGGTTATATACAACGTCCAATATGACGCCGATGCCATGCTCATGAAGCTTTTTCACCATATTTTTAAATTCATCTACTTGTCCGCCAGGAGTTTTATCTGACGAATATGATTGATGCGGCGACATGAAGTTAATAGGGTCATACCCCCAATAATTAGGTACGATCTGGCCTTTTATCTCTTTGGTTGGCGCAAACTGAAATATTGGTAAAAGCTCTACGTGTGTGTACCCAACCTCTTTTAAGTGAGCAATAAACTCATCGCTTGCAAAACCCGCGTACGTACCCCTAAGTTCCTCTGGGATACTGTCCAGTAGCTGTGTTGATCCTTTTACCTGCAGCTCGCAGATTATCTTATCTTGGTGTTCGGGGTGTACGTCGCCCTGCCAATCAAACGTGTCATCCGTAACGACCCCATAAAATTCGCCGTCTTCATGGTGAACTGCCCGCGCATAGGGATCTAGCAGTTGGTTGCGTGCGTTATATATATCAAATGGTGGAACTTCACGGTTAGGTTCATGCTCGTCAAAAATGTTCCGTCCGGAGATTCGATAGGTGTATAGCGCACCTTTTTCTAGTCCCTTAATGTACGTAGTGAAATGCTGCCGAGTCTCTGCAACATCTTGAGAAGGATGCTCAACGGTCAGCACGGTGCTACCTATGATTACCTTGGGATTGTCAGGATCGTGTATATATAAGGTAACAGCTTCAGCATTTTGCCCAACGGTAATACCGAAATGACAGCCGTTTTCATCGAGCATCGGACCTTTTAGTCTCGAAGGCTCTACCAGTCGTTCAAGTTGGCTGGCGGTTTCTGGATGAGTACTCAGAACTTCGGCAGACATGTGTTTGTATTACCACACTATTTATAATTTGTCAATAATGTTTATGTCTATCTTCGATGTAGTATTTACGATGAAAATAGTCTATAAACAGCGTAATACTACTGCTTATTTTCGTCAAGTCTTTCACCTAGAAATCGATGCCGTGGTACCAATCGGGGGCCTTGGCGAGCCATTTCTCGAGCTCGGGAGCGGTCAGCAGCCCTGCCTGCGAGCCAGGATGCTGCACAACATTCATGCTGTTTATCGGCGCCCACTGCAGGGCAGACTCGAGGTTGTGACCAACAACTAGTGCGGCAACCATTGTGCTCGCATATGCATCACCTGCCCCGGTGCGTTCAACAGGCGGCGCTGGGTCTGGGTATAGTGGCATTTTGAACCGCTTTTGGCCGTCTGACGCATAGGCACCATCTGGGCCATCGGTGACGACAACCATCTTTGGCCCGTAGCTATGTAGTCTGTCGAGTAAATCATGTAGGTTGTCGGTCGAGCCACCGGTAACAAGTGCTGCTTCCTCGCGGTTCATGATGACAACCTCTGTACGGGCATAAATGCGCTTCAGTCTCTCAACACCAGCCTTCATCTGCCAGGTCCCAGGCTGAAAAGCTAGCTTGACCTCTGGGTTTGCTTCAAGCCAGTCGGCTATCTGGTCGTGGTACGTTTCGGCGTGTTCGCTGAGCGAGCTAAAATAAATCCATCTTGGTATTTCACTCGGTCGCAGATGTGGCCAGTGATAGTCGAAATCTTCGTGTTTAACTAAAATGGTGCGCTCGGCTTTATAATTTATAAGAAAATTGGTGTTTGTCGCTTTTTTGGACTGAATATGTACGAAATCGTCATCGACGCCTTCTTTTTGTAGTAGCGCAACGGTCTGTCGACCCAACTCATCACCGCCAATATAGGTATGATACGCCACAGAAAGACCGAGTCGGCTCATCGAAACTGCCGCATTTGCCGCATTACCGTGCCCAGGCTGTATCTCGGCACGTTCAGAAGGGAGTTTGCCAC
>CAZLLY010000006.1:21335-32538 GCA_964560755.1 uncultured Candidatus Saccharibacteria bacterium
GAGCCAATCGCCGTGCTCGTTGGTATAGGTATGCGCCTGGTCGTCCTGCAGCTTTACCAAAATATCTGTAACGGTATCGCCAACGCATAGGCAATCAATTTGTTTTACGCTCATATACCCCCACCCTCGCTTTCGTGTAACTCTATGGTACATGTTGCTTACGGTTAAGGCAAGACGCCGCCGTGGGCATTTATCATTTTTCTTTGATCATTGTTTTGTCGTTAAACATTGATCTTTGCATAAAACAGATTTTCATCTATCAAATATGTATCAAAGACAAATGCAAAATGATACAGTGATGATCAATGCTAAACGCTAAACGATCAATGTCTAGACTACTGCTTTGCCGGCGGAGTTAAATGTGGCCAGCTTCTCTGCTACGACTGCCTGAACAGCAGGTGAAACGTCTTTCATGATCAACTTTGCTACTGCTATTTCGTCGGGGTTTTCGCGCAAACTTTTGTCGAGCGCTTCACGGTAGGCGGCGCGCAGGTCGCTGTTGATGTTTATCTTTGTCACACCGATCTTTACGGCCGACTCAAAGAAATGCCCCGGCGTACCGCTGCCACCGTGCAACGAAATGTTACAGTCAACGGCATCTCGTATTCGCTGCAAAAGCTCGAGGTCAAGCTGTTTTGGCACAGGATATTTACCGTGCAAGTTACCAACGGCTGCCGCAAACGTATCGATACCCGTTGCGTCAACAAACTGCTTAGCGCTCTCTGGCGTACTAAACGTCTTTTTTATCTCTTCGTAGTCAAATGCCTCTTTAAACAGGCTGCTGCTACCACCAAAATAGTGCGGTTCCGCCTCGACCAACGCACCGGTAAACTTCGCGTATTCGACGATTTCACGGGTTGCAGCAACGATCTGCTCGTCGGTCGCGTCGTGCTCTGCCTGGCTGATGTCGATGTGGATAAATTCGTATCCCGCATCGATACCACGTTTAGCATCATCCACCGATGGGCTGTGGTCGAGGTTTATGTACATCTCGATGCCATATTCGGCCTTGAACCGATCAACCATATCACGTATAACGTCGTGCCCGATGTCGTTTGCTTCTCCAAGACTGACTTCAACCATTACCGGCGCATTCGCCTGTTTGGCCGCCGCGCAGATAGCCCTGAGCGTTGCTTCGTCGTCGATGTTAAATGCGCCAAAAGCCCACTTTTCTGCCCTCGCCTGCGCCATACGTTCACGGGCTTTTGTACAATTTTTTCTGACTTGTTCTAACGTTATTGGCATTATTTCTTGCCCTTCTTGTGCGTGTTTTCCACCGCGGTGAGGTCGAAAAACTCTTTATTTTTTTCGACTATGTGATGCACTGCCAAACGAATATGTTTAGCGTCGAGACCAAAATGCTCCATGAGCTCAGGACCTTCACCAGACTCGCCGTAACGGTCTTGCATGCCCAGTCGTTTGATCGGTGCAGGATATTCCTCTGACAAAAGCTCAGCGATAGCCCCACCGAGCCCACCGATGATCTGGCCTTCCTCGGCAGTAACGACGCATTTAGTCTTGCGTACAGAGGCGAGGATGGTTTTTGTGTCGAGCGGTTTTATCGTCGGGCAGTTGATGACTTCGGCGTCGATACCATCTTTGTAGAGCATTTCTGCCGCGATCAGTGCTGGGTACACCATAGTACCGCAGGCGATGATCGTGACATCAGTGCCTGGTTCAAAAACATAGGCCCGCCCTATCTCGAACGGCGTTTTTTCGGTAGTAATAACAGGGGTATTTTCACGGCACATACGCAAATAGTTTGGCCGTTTGTCGCGCGCCATAGCGAGCGTAGCTTTTTCTGCCTCAACACTATCACAAGGCACGATCGTCACCATACCCGGCATACAGCGCATCAGCGGGATATCCTCGAGCATCTGGTGCGTTGCACCGTCTGGGCCCGTATACAGCCCTGCATGGCTTGCGACGACCTTAACGGGCTGTTCATTGAGCGCGATAGTGGTTTTTATCTGTTCCCAGTTACGGCCCGGGCTAAACGCGGCATACGCAGCCGCAAACGGTATTTTACCCATAGCGGCAAGCCCTGAGGCAACCGTTACTAAGTTTTGTTCAGCGATACCAACTTGCACAAATCGGTCGGGGAATTTCGCCTGAAAACCATCAAGTTTAACCGAACCGGTCAAGTCTGCGCTGACAGCCACGATGTTTTCGTCTAGCTCGCCCGCCTTGACTAAACCACGTCCAAACCCTGACCGGATCGGCTCATTTTTGATGTCATTAGTGGTGACATCTTCTAGGTGCATATTGCCGATATTACTCATGTTCACTCCTAATTTTGCCGCCGAGCGTGCGGAGTTCATGCAGTGCCTGGACAGCTTGCTCGTGGTTTGGTGGTACGCCGTGCCAGTGAAAATCGTATTCCATAAAATCAACACCCTTACCCGGAACGGTATACGCCAGGATGCAAACAGGTTGCTCGGTGATAGCCCGCGCCATCGCGCAGGCGTCAATGACAGCCTCGATATCGTTACCATCTATCTCGAGCACATGCCAGCCAAACGCTTCCCATTTCTTTTTGAGGTCATTGAGCGGCATAACCGTTTCTGTTGGGCCATCTATCTGGATATTGTTGCGGTCAACGATGGCCGTAACGTTGTTTAGCCCATATTTTGGTGCGAGCATCGCTGCTTCCCAAACATTTCCCTCATCGAGTTCGCCGTCGCCCATCGTGACGTAAATATGGCGGTGCATCTGTTTGTCAATGCGCATCGCCAGTGCCATACCGCAGGCCTGGCTCAGACCAGAGCCAAGTGGCCCACTCGTGCTTTCAAGCCCCGGTAGCCTTGTCCGCTCGGGGTGGCCCTGCAGTCTTGAGCCGAATTTGCGCAGAGTCAGCAGCTCTTTTTTAGGAAAATAGCCAGCCTCGGCCATCGCCGCGTAGCGCACCGGCACCAAATGGCCGTTGCTCATAACCAAAATATCACGCTCTTCCCAGTCTGGGTTTTTGGGGTCATGCTTTAGCACGCTGAAATACAGCGCCGTAAAAATGTCTGCCATACCCATCGACCCTGCACTGTGTCCGCTGCCTGCCGCTTCGAGCATGCGTATAACGTCCTCGCGTATGGCGATGGCTTTTTGATCTAACTCTCTCAAATTGTATATCTTATTCATTATGCTTACGATTATACAAGTTCAGGCACATCTGTCATATATTGACATATGTGACATTATTTGCTATAATATAACCCTATACAACGCTTCTCTCCAGAAGCGCATTTTTATAAATGGAATTTTTTGGTGGGTTCGCCGTTTACAATGCGTAGGATTTTTTCATATGCGGCGGCCGGGTCGTCCCCGTGTAGGTATCCACCACAGTTAATGACATCAATACCGCCGTCGGCAAGCTGCCGCGCATTGGTGTCATTTGCGCCACCATCCCAGCCAATCTCGAGCTGTGGTTTTAACTGACGCAGCTGCGCCGCCTTTTCGACCATCGCAAGGTTCGTTGAGCCTGCGTTCTGCCCCAAACTCCCCGCAAATATCAACACATGGTCGGTAATATCGAGCGCGGGGACGATCGATTGAACTGGCGTTTCCTGCAATAGCGCCAGCCCAACCTCTATACCATGTTGGTGTAATGTATTCGCAAACAGACGGTAGTCGCCTTCAGACTCTGCATGCACGATGACCAACTGCGGCCCAAGGGCAATAAACTCGTTAATATACTCAAACGGCCGTTGATACATTATATGTAGGTCCGCCCGCATGCCTCCCGGCCACCAGACATCAGAAATATCTAGGAATTTCTTGGTGAATACACCGTCGCCCAAGTCTATATGAACGCGCGTTGCGTACTGAGTCAGCTCCTCCATCTGTGCCTGAAATATCCGCGGGTCATCAGTCATTACTGTTGGACACACAGAAACGCTCATTTTTGGTTTGTCCTACTTTTTATGTACCATAGGGCTGCGGTGAATAACCCCAGACAAATCGCCATAACCAATACCGTATTTCCAAAACCCCAAGTGACCCCGAGATTACTCTTGTATGTCATATTTGGTGTAATCATCGGCAAAAATACCTGGTAAGCGAAGTAAATAGTGCTGTATGCAGCGTAGCCGATAAGGCCAATGAAGCCCGCCATAAACAGTTTCTGCACGACCCGAGTGTAGTCACGCCACGTAAATGCAAGACCCACGAGGATATAAAGCAGCGGGTACACTGCGGTAAGCAGCATATACGGCCAAACATTCGTTACCAAATACTCGTCGTTATTTCGTTTGAGCAAGGGGTATAATACTGCACCATACGTCAAAAGCCACGAGGCACCGAAAACTACTAAAAATGCTCGCTGCCAACCGACAGAAATATGTATCGTTTCGTTTTTACTAGCGCTACTTTTATTTGCCACTTTTACTACCCTTCCCTCGTTAGTTTTGTGGTTCGTCCATCTGCCTTACACGCCGAGCATGCCGTTCGACCCCACTAAACGGCGTGTCAAACCAGATGCGGATAGCTTCTTTCATTTGATCGAGCGTCAAAAAACGACCCGACAGGCTCAGAACATTTGCGTCGTTGTGCGTACGCGAAAGCCGCACTATTTCGTACGGGTCGGTGCTCATCGTCCCCTCGGCGTCGATTGGTTCGACTGCTATGGCAAGGCCATAAAACAGCGCTGCACGCACACCAGGCACACGGTTTGCGACGATCGCTTCACCCTGCCCACTGCCACCCATAATGACCGCTCGGTCGCACTCGCCCCTGGCGACTGCATATGCTGCTGGGAAGATGAAGGTAGGATAGTCATCTTCGGCATCAAACGAGGTCGGTCCATACTCAACCGTTTCATGACCTAAACTTTCTAAAAATGTTTTTAGTTCTTTTAGCGGTTCAAACCCTGCGTGATCGGTTGTTATAGCGACTTTCATCTTTCCTCCGTCAAATTAATTCGTCTAACTCTTTAATACGTCTTTTGAACCTTGGCGCCCCGGCGAACGGTGTCATCAGCCATGTGTTGACGATGGCGGCAGCCTTTTCCAGGTCGAGCTCGTGTGCAGGCAGGCAAAGGATGTTGCTGTCGTCGTCATTGCGGCTGGTGCGAGCAGCATCCTGGTTGTACCCGAGTACCGCCCGAATGCCCTTAAAACGGTTGGCCGCCATACACATGCCCTGGCCACTTGCACAGAGTAGTATCCCCCGCACTTCGTACGATGGGTCGGCGATCATTGCGTGCACAACCTTGCCCGCAAACTGGGGGAAATCGTCGTCCGGGTGTTGTTCAACATCGCCGCAATCTTCAACGACGTAGCCACCTCGTCTCAGGTATTCGCCAAGTGTCGATTTGAGGTCAAAACCGTTGTGATCGGCGCCTATAAATATCTTGGGGCGTTCGTTCATTGCGTAACCTTGCTGGTCTTGCCGAGGTCGGCAGCGAGTTCAACTAACCGGTTGGCATAGCCCCAATCTCGGTCATACCATAGTTTGATACTCACCAAATGCCCCTGTACCACTGTGCGTGGCAACTCGACGATGCCCGAGACGCTTTCCCCGATAACGGCATCAGGCTTCAACAGCAGGTCGGTCGCCGCAATAATACCCTGGTAATACGGTTCTTTGACCGCCTTTACGATGGCCTCGTTAAGCTTTTCGACCGTCACATTCCGGCTCGCTAAACAAACCAATTCGCTCATCGATGCAACCAGCGTAGGTGCAGGTACAGATTCGACGTTTTGCATACAGCAGTCACCGTCGCACTTGCAGGTATCACCGCAGTCGCAGCCTCCACCTGACCCACAGCCAAGCACACCATTTACCGTTGTTACGAGCATTTGCTCGACACCGCATACGTCCGCCACAATATCACGTACAGGCCGCACCGCACACATTGCAGCGCCACCGGCCGATATTGCGTCACCACTCGTTTTAAGTTCGTGCTCGTTGACACCGAGTATTATTTCATTTACATCGTCCGCGGCAGCCGCAAACACAACTTTTGCCGCGCCTTGAGCGAAGTATGCTTTTGCAGCGGACATGGTTGCGCTTTCGGCAACACAGTCGATAACAACATCGACGCTTTTTATACCCCAGTCGTCTGCCAACCCGATCACTACAGGCTCGTCGTCAACAAAAAGTTCATTTTTAACCGTGGAAAACTTGTGTGCGGCCTGCGCATATATCGAGTCGTTATTTAGACTGTCTGCAATTTCTACCGGGGTTTCATCGGCGATTATCCCCACCAAGTCAAGATCGCGCCGTTTTATCACGGTATGCACTACCGACTGGGCTAGATTATTGAACCCAAATACCGCTACTTTCGTCTTCATGTTTCCACCTTTACTCGCGGTTCCGCGCTTATGGTTTTATTGTAACGGGTTGCAAAACGTACGTAAAGAGGATATCTGAGTGAAATTAGGTTATGTATAGAATCAAGAATTAGGAATTGCAGAATTGCGAGTGGAAAATGCATCGACTTCGCTGATTGCTAAGACTAAGTCCAGTGTTCGGGGAGATATGAGACTCTGGCAAAATCCAACACCACTGTCATTCTGAACGGAGTGAAGAATCTCCCCTGTGCGACAATACGCCCTAGAAGATCCTTCGCATTCGCTCTGGATGACAAAGGTATGGATTCTTAACTCTTAACTCATATCTCTTAACTCTTGGTTCCTCGAGAAGATCCTTCGGCTTCACCTCAGGATGAAAGTGCAGGAAATGAAGTGCTTCTATTCATCACAAAGAAGTGACATAGTTCTCATTCTTCATTCTGTAATTCTTTATTCTTTAATTCACCCCTAAGCGAAGAATCTCCCTCGAATAACGAGAGTTGAATGTTGGAATATACCAAACCAAGTAAAACTCACCGAAGTAAAAATGTACTCCGCGGTAAAATACTATAAAACTATTTGTTCTGGTAGCGCGCGATAGACTGTTCAATAATAGTCTTGGCGGCGTCAACATCACCCCAACCTTCGACGACGGTCGTGCCAGGTTTTTTCAAATCTTTGTAGTGGCTAAAATGCTCAGCAACCTTTTGCTTCCAACGAACCCCAAGGTCATCGAGCGAATTGATGCTGTCGCCCGTATCACGGTTATCGGCAGGGACAACTACGATTTTGTGGTCGGCATCGCCATCATCGATAAAGTTCAGCACACCGATGACTTTGGCCTGCAACCAAATGCCTGTCGGCAGCGGCGAGTCGCACACGATCAATGTATCGAGCTCGTCACCATCTTCGTCGAGCGTCTGCGGAATAAAACCATAGTTAACAGGTTTCGCATAAATACTAGGCTCTACGCGGTCCAGCATGAATGCGGCTCGCTCACGGTCCCACTCTATTTTGAGGTTGCTCCCCTGTGGTATTTCAACTACTGTGTTGACGAGTCCCTGTTGCCAATCGCCTACCGTTAAAACTTGGTTAAAATCTGCCATATATCCTCCTTATTTTGCATGTTTCTATAGCGTACGTATGTTCAATGTTGTAGCCACATCGGCCATTCAAACACCTTACCCAGTACACCCTTCTACTGTTTCATTGTACACTACTTGTATGTCGACACTCAAAATCATTGGACACCGTGGTGCCGCTGGGCTTGCCGCCGAAAATACCCTCGAGGCTATCCAGGCCGGTCTGGATGCACGCGCAGATGAGATAGAAATCGACGTACGGGTCACGAGCGACGGTGTCGTCGTACTGTCTCATGACCCATGGGTAGCCGACGGTTCAGGCGCACGCGTGCCGATCAATAGCCAAACGTTTACCGAGCTTCACCGTTTGCAACCTACGCTCACATTATTTCGTGACGCTGCCACCCTCATGAAAGGCCGAGCCCCGTTGTTGGTAGAGATAAAACCAGGCGAGCCACTCGAACCTATCATTGCAATTTTCCAGGGCTATCTGCAGGCGGCATATTCGCCGAGTGATTTTGCAGTTGCATCATTTGATTTTTCGATACTTCGGCGCATTAAACGAGAAATCCCGCAGCTACCCCTCGTCGTCAACGAATCTTGGTCCGGCGTTCGTGCCTCGCACCGTGCGCGCGTACTCGGCACGAAACGCATCCATATGAACGCGCGCTGGCTCTGGCGCGGTTTTATCCGCGCGGTGCATAACGGTGGCTACCGGCTCGGCGCCTACACCGTCAATGACCCTACGCATATCGCTGCATGGGAACCATATCTCAGCAGCGTCGTCACCGACCACCCAGAAAAATTCACCAAATAGCTACAGCAACTACCCGCTAGCTGCCTACGGTTCCAAGGCATGCAAGCCAATCGACCCCCGAAACTTTGTTCCAATCGACAGTGCTATGTATATGTCACAATAATTTATTTTGCATGTTGTCAATTATATTTATCATATAAGTGCTATACTTGTCGGTATGGCTAACACTGCAACGCTTCTGGAACCGACTGAGTATGTCGCCGAGTTAACGAGGCGCGTCGAGCAGGCCCGCAACCGCGTCGCAATATTCACCCACATCATCGCGTACGACGAGAGCACCACGCAGCTCGTTGAGGCACTTTGTCAGGCCGCTATGCGCGGTGTTACTGTCGAAGTATCAGGTGATGTATACACGTTTGGGATTTTGGGCGGCCATAACCCATTTCGCAACGACAGGATACGTCAGCTGCGCGCCATGCAGCACAAGTTCAAAGAAGCAGGGGTCAAATACCGCTGGGTCGGACAGTTTGGCCCATTTTTGTTCGCAGGCCGTACGCACGTCAAATGGTGTATCGTCGATGATGTTGCATTTAGTTTTGGTGGCATAAACCTATACAAAACCGGGCTTTCTGTCACCGATTTTATGTTAGAAACCAAAGACCACAACCTGGCAGATGCATTGCACGCCGAACAACGGCGTATTGCTCGTGCCGACAGAAACGGACGCTGGTACCGCAGCCACCAGTTTGAATGTCGTATTGGCACTGTTTTGATTGACGGTGGTAGGCCATTTGACTCTGCTATATATCGACGAGCAGTTGAGCTTGCCGAACAGGCCAAAGACATACGTTTCGTATCGCAATATTGCCCAACTGGACGGCTCGGCACCATCCTAGACGATAAAAATGCAGAGCTGCATTTCAACCACTACTCACTCGCAAGCAATGCAAACAAGTTTTTGATACAAACAAGCATGATAAAAACTGGGTTCAAAACGAGTTACAAAAAATCTGTCTATAACCACGCGAAATTCATCCTTTTCACCATGCCGAATGGTCGTAAGATTGCGCTCAGTGGTTCGCACAACTTCGTTTGGGGCGGCGTCGTCCTCGGCACACGCGAAATCGCCATCGAAACGCAGCATCCTGACATCATAAAACAGCTCGAAGCTTTCTATCAAAAACATATCGTCTAGGCCGCCTCGCCCATCAAATCATGCTACACTTTTTTATGTGACGGAGTTAACGTTTATAGACATGAAACACCTGGGGGGCACAACGGCCCTTTATCGCTTTTCACCAAAAAGCCGGGTTACGTTTGAACCAGGCCAGTATGCCCATTTCTCGTTTCCGTTTGTCGTCGGTGAAAAATCGGCAAAACAACACCGCACATTTACTATCTGTTCACTCCCGACAGACGATACTATCGAGTTCATCACCCGCCTCGACACACCGATGAGCGCCTACAAACAACAGCTGTTCAGCCTGCAGCCTGGTGACCATATGTATATGGACGAGCCGAGAGGCGACCTCGTGCTACCGTTGCAGAGCGACCGCCCCTTGGTTTTCGTCGCACAAGGCATCGGCATCGCCAGCTTTTTACCGCTGCTGCGCGAGTGTGCGAGGTCCGACCTATCACACCCCATTAGCCTGCTTTGGGCGATCCGCGGTGAAACCGACAGAGGTGTTTTGGCCATCCCAGGTGAAACATGTGTTTCTGAACGTCAGGATTTTATCGCACCGAGTCGGCTCAGTGTTGATGCTATTATGCAGCGCGTGGGGCCTGAAAGCCTTGTGTACATATCGGGTAGCGAGACGTTTACCATGACACTCGTGCATGACCTGAGGCAACGCGGTGTGACTGACGACCGACTCATTTTCGACTATTTTACCGGCTACTCAGAACTGTAGTTGTACGACGAGAAGTAAAAGAATATTCATCACCCATACAATGGGCAGTAGAAGATCCTTCGCTACGCTCAGGATGACAACGAGAGAAGTAGAGCGTTTTTATACATAGTCACGGAGTGACATAGTTTCCACTTTTGTCTCATGACTCATATCTCTTAACTCTTGCTCCTACCCTACCCTTTGTTCCCCTCAAGGTACTCACGGATTTTGAGTGCAGCAGTTGCGCCCTCGCCGACGGCACTCGCAACCTGCATGGTTGCGCCACTACGTATATCACCCGCAACAAAGACACCAGGCATGCTTGTCGTCAGGTTTTCGTCACTTTTTATAAGTCCAATTTCATCGAGCTCAAGCGCACCATTCAAAAATTTGCTATTTGGGTCAAGACCGATAAACACAAACACGCCGTCAACGGGTATCGTGACCTTTTTGCCTGTTTCTGTGACAGTACCCGTTACGCTGTTTACCATTTTGTCTTCGCCTGCCACTATTTCGTCAGTTGTCGTGCCAAGATGGACCGTGATAGCCCCCTTGTCGACATACTCTTGTAGATCGCGCAGGAGTACTTCACTAGCACGTAGCTTACTGCGCACCATTAGGTCTATGTGGCTAGTAAAACGAGTCAAAAATATCGCTTCTTGTACGGCCGAGTTTCCACCACCAACGACTGCAATCCGCTTGTCGCGGTAAAAGGCTCCATCACAGGTCGCACAGTAGTGGACCCCCCTCGCGTAGTACTCTGCTTCACCCGGAATGCCGAGTTTTTTGTAGTCACTGCCAGTCGCCACCAATATAACTTTGGCATACATATCACCATCGGTCGTCTCGACACGTTTCCACTCGCCCTCGTCATGCAGGCCATTAACTTCGGCCGGTTCAATAACGGCGCCAAATCGCTCGGCTTGCTTCTGTAAATCTGCCGCCAAGGAAACTCCCGCAACGCCCTCGGGGAACCCTGGGTAGTTATCGATCATATCTGTTATGGCTGCCATGCCACCGGGAATTGCTTTTTCGAGTAGTAACGTCTCGATATCTTCACGCGTCGTATATATGGCTGCGCTCAAAGCGGCCGGGCCTGCGCCGATCATGATGATTGTATGTGAATTTTCGGCGGTTCGTTCTGACATGGTTTCTACTCTTTTGTATGCTTTTTAGTATACATACTATACT
>CAZLLY010000007.1:0-12625 GCA_964560755.1 uncultured Candidatus Saccharibacteria bacterium
AGACGCGCTAGTTTCAGGTACTAGTGAGGCAACTCGTGGAGGTTCAAGTCCTCTCTCGCGCACCAGAGTAAAAACCCGTCGTTATGACGGGTTTTTACTTAGAATATGTTTAATACCTCTCTAGAAAAGGCCCGGGGATAGCTACTTGTTGTTTTGGTACATAAAGACTAGCGTCAGAATGTCTCTCGTTTGTCATAATGCGAATAGGCCATAACGCCGGGAGCTTGCTATAGGGTGGGGCATCGAATATTGCTTTTTCTGGCAACACTCCAGATAATTTGGCCATTTCACCAACAATCTGCCGTATTATCCCGGAATCTCTAGTGGTTGCGTATTGAAGTAGTTCATTTGCTACTGACCCAGGTAGTACAACCTGCGCTTTGATACATTTATTAAACCCAAAAGCCCTCATATAATCATAGCCTGCCGCGGGCGGCATTGTATCCTTACGGTAGCGTTCGGATAGAATATCGAACAGATAAAGAATCCGAACAGCAGGCTCCTCTATACCAGATTTTATATTTATACACTTCTCTTGTGCAGTACCAGAAAGTTTATCAACTTCACGAGTAACTATTTCGTCAACAGTTCTATTACGGTTAAATAGCGTGGGTTTTAAAACTTGTCGTGTCTCCTCGACGACAACTTTTTTATACTGTTTTGTTTCGATCGGCATAAACATTGCCGTCTCGGTCGTATGGGTTGGCGGATAATACCAGAGATTTCCAATGCTAAAAATAGAATCGAGTTTTTCCTGCGCACCATGATCTACTTGTCTATTGTTACTTCGAGACGAGTGTCCACCTTTCCAAAATGTGGTGAATTGCCCTTGGGTAACACCCGCGGCCTCATAGGCAAACATCCCGAAGGTTCAAGCCGCATAAGGCATAACTTCGGCGATTATACGTTCGGCTTCGGCACGTTCGCGGTGTTCTGCAATCGCTGTAACGGGGTTGATTACATGATCTTCTGGAGGCTTCTTACTTGGGTCTTGATCTTGAGATTGTATTGGAAGTTCGCCAACCATATTTGAATAGTACCATACTTGCAACACAAGCTGTAGATAGTTTGACTAGGGCTAAGTCGTGATGCTGTTGATGATTGAAACGGTGAGGTATATCAGTACTGCGCCGCCAAGTAGTTTGCGGAACCTGGATACGCCTGAGACGTATTCTTGTAATGCCCAGATGGCTAGTGCGGCAAACGTAATTAAACGAGGTATGACGACCCAAGACTCTGTTGCAAATACTCTAGCCACGGCCACAGAAACTAAGGCGATTAAAAGTGACACGTTCGGAAACTGAACGATCACGATTTTGCCTGCTTTAGTCCGCATTATATAGTCAAACATTCGCACGACATGCTGTTTTGGCGTCATTTGGTTATCATAGCATAGCTGCATTAACTGCCTTGCAGATGTTCGTGCTTCTGTCGTATTTTTATGACAAATCAAACAAATGAAGTAAAACCTACGGTGTTAAAATGTAATCCCAGGTAAAAACGACTAGTTGTCGTTGACGTAGGCGGTTCGTACTCGCCACTCGGCCACACTGTAGTATCTATCTGCGTCGGTGTTCAAAATATGCTCATTCAGCCCGTAGACAGGGCCTCTGGTTACGTAGTAAATACGTGGACGGAACATCGCGATGGCTGGCACGTCATCGAGCCAGGCCTTTAGAAACGGCTTGTATTTTAGTGCACGCTGCGTAGGGTCTTGGCGTGTGCGTCCTGCCTCAAGTGCAGTATCGGCAGTCGAAGATTTGTAGTTTGACAGATTTGCGCCCTCGGCCGTTGCCTGTGAGCTATGCCAGTAGGCATATACATCGGGGTCGTTGCCAATCGAGATACTGTGCAAGGCCGCATCATAGTTCCGGTACTGCAATGTCTGCTGGAAGTATATAGATGGTTGCAGCGTTACAATCGCCTCGGCACCAACATCCTTCCACTGCGAAATTATTTCATCTGTAATGATTTTATTATCAGGCGTTTCCTCGGCGAACAAACGAATGCTTAACTTTTTGCCGTCTTTGTAACGAAGTCCATCTTTACCAACGAGCCATCCAGATTGATCGAGTGCTTCGATAGCTTTAGCTTTATCGTACAATGGTTGCGCGTATGCCTTGTCATACACAAACTGATTAGCAAGTACTGGCTCGCGAACTATCCTCAAAGCTTGGTCTAATTTATTAATAATTTCCCGGCGGTTAGTTACGTACATTAAACCTTTTCGGACGCTAACATCACTGACGGCACTTGAGGATGTAGTGTTAAAAAATGTCATTGTTTCTGCGGTCGACTGAAAACTATGTAACACTACATCTTTTTGGTTGATCAAAGAATCGGGTGTAGATTTTAACCCGGCGATAGCGTCAACCGTTCTATTTTGAAACGCAGCCGTCAGATCATCTTGGTTTTCAAACGTATGCACCGTAAACCTATCCAACTTTGGCGATCCAAAATGATAGTTGGGGAACTTTGCGAGCGTAATGGTAGCGGCAGTTCCCTCGCCCGAGTCGTTGCCGGCCAGCTCGATCTGTTGCCACAAAAACGGACCAGAACCTATGGGTTTAGCGGTGTTAAATGGGTTTGCGCGGAGTTCCCTTGGGGTGACATCGCCGAGTAGATGTTGCGGCAATATACCAACGGTCAAAGAGTTCGGGAACGAGCTAAGTGCACTCGTCAGGCCAAAGGTGACCGTGTGCGCATCAACCTTACTTACCGTAACTCCGCGCATGCTGCTCTGCAAGATCGACCGAGCGTCAACGTTTTGGATTGTTTGATACGTATAGATAACGTCATCGGCCGTTAACGGTTCGCCGTCGTGCCACGTTAAACCTTGGCGCAAGTGTACGGTATAGACTTTCCCCGTCTCATTAACAGAGAAGTCTGATGCGAGATCACCAACGAGCGCGTTTGTATCGTCGTACTTTAGCAGCCCCGAGAATAGTAGCCGTGAAAGTGCCGTATCGACCGCACCTGCCGCGTACAGTGGGTTGACGGTGCTAAAAGTGCCAACCATACCTTCATGATACGAGCCACCCGGCACCGGTTGTTCTGTTTGGTATGCCACACTGAGAGCAACGGTTTGTAGGACGGTGCCGGTAACAAGCACGAGGGTGAGGAATATCCAACCAAAGGCGAACCGTTTAACTTTGAGTACGCGCGTAAAACGGCCGATAAAGTTTTTATCGAGTTGCTCGGCAGCCTGTTGCACCGTATCTTCGGTGACACGACGCCTGCGACGAAGAAGCCTGCGAAGCTGTAATTTGGTTGTACGGTTGATAAATTTGCCCACGATTTTAAAATAAAAACCTTACTAATTACCGATCAAAACGCCAGCAAGCAGCGACAAAACAAAAACGAGCGCCGAAATAATAGTTAGCTGATAAATAGTTTTATCGGTACCGCGTCGCTCGGTGTTTACCTCGCCACTGCTGCCGATGCCCGCACCGAGGCTTGCGCCGCGCGTTTGAACCAAGATGAGAAGCGTCATAAATAGCATCGAGGCAACCGAGAGTATGTTATATATTGACATGATATTCTCCAAATACGTATTATTCTTGTTCTTCTAGTATAGCGGTCACGAGATAATTTACAAAACCGATGATAAGCCCCGCACAAATCGCTACCCAAAAGTGTGTAATGTTAAGCGGTCGGTACAAAATGCTCACCAAATACACCGTTATGCCGTTTATGATGGTGATGAACAACCCAAGCGTCACCAACATTATAGGCATGCTGAGCACAATGAGCGCTGGTTTAATAAACATGTTAGCGAGTGCCAGGAGTGCCCCCGCGATAAATATCACGCTCAGACGTTCATCGTAACTGATGCTTTTTTGAAAAATGCCGGCTGCTATCCAAAGTCCCATCGTACAAACAGCCCAGCGCACTAAAAAGGTGTAGATGAACCCTTTTTGTTTATGTGTTGTCATGCAGCTAGTATACCAGAGCTTTTTAAACGCAGTGCTTTAGGGCGATATATGGCTGTCATAGTACTCTGCAGCCGCCCCCGGTAATGACAATGTCGTCTTCGATACGTACGCCGATGCCTTCCTCCTGAATGTATATGCCTGGCTCGCAGGTTAACACCATGTGCTCCGCTAGTGGCTCGCGGTAATCACCGACGTCGTGTACGTCAAGCCCCAGGAAATGTGACACAGAATGTGGGTAATACCGACGAACTGCTTCTGTATCTGTTTCGGACTCGATCAGCCCGAGTGAGACGAGTTCGGCCCCGATGTACTCCTCGACCTGGTGCTCAATAGTGCGCATGTCTGCGCCTGGTTTAAATAGTTGCAGGGTTTTTTCTTGCACACGTTTTACAGCTGCCAAGACTGCTTTTTGTCGCTCGCTCGGAGCGCCGAAACAGAGACTACGGGTGATATCTGCGGCATAATGTTCAACTTCTGCCCCCACGTCGACGACGATAATATCGTTCTGGCCGATTTTGTCGCTGTTTTTGTCGTAGTGCAAGGTTGTAGCGTTTTTGCCGCTCGCCACTATGGGGTTATAGGCGTGGCCGTCGGCACCTCTGGTGCGGAATTCGTAGGAAATCGCCGCCTCTAGTGCATTTTCGGTCGTGACCGCATATGAGGTTAGAGCTTCGAAGGTAGCTTTGGTGATGGCGACGGCCTGCTCGATCGCCGCAAGCTCGCACGGTTGCTTTACCGAACGAAGTTTGGCGAGCGACCGCCTCGCATCTATCAAGTGTAGCCCCGTTTGCATCCGATTTAACCTGTTTGCTATCCGTCGACGCATGGGGTTCGCAAACATGCCATGTCGCGTCTCATACGTCGCATTGGGTTGTAGGTAGGTGGCTTGTTTTGTTACCTGTAACCGGTCTTTTACCCTGCCCCAACCTTCTTTTTCGCCAAGAACTGTCTGCAGCCCTGACCTGGCGGCAATCTGCCCAGCATCGATAGCGCCGTCAAAAGCAGCTTGTACGGCCGTTCTGGTCGGAACGATCAAGTACTCATCAGTTTCATCAATAATAAGTACAGCATTTGGTATAACAAGCCCCGTCAGGTACCAAAAATTGCTATCCTGTGCGAAGGCCACGGTGTTGTCGGCGGTTCTTTGCAGTAGCCCGTTGCCAGCAATGACTATCGGAAAGCTCCCCTTGTGTGCCGATTTCAACTTTTCGCGGTTGCCAACAAAAAATGAGCTCTCGAAGTGTGTTTTCATGAGCTCAAGTATAGCACTGGAGCTCGTTTGCACCGCATTTGGGTATTTAACAGAGGGAGGTTTTACCGCATTTAAAGTTTAACGTAGGTGGGTTAGCCGCCAAATAGCTGATGGCTTTGCGACTGGGTTTGCTAAAACTAGGTCGGATTTCGCACTGTCACCGTTAGTCTTTACAGACACAGAGCCCACACTCTGCGAGGTAGTCCCGTCTGTCTCAGAAAGTTTTTCATAGTGCCAGACCGCATTTGCTCGCCACCGAGTAACAGCGACTGTTTGCGCTGCGAGTACATCTGTCTCTGCGCCCCAGGGCGTTTTGAACGTCCCCACAATCTGGCCTTTCCCAGCGTAGGTAACGACCTCAAACTCGTCCTGCATACTCGTCGCAAGCTTCGCGGCCTCAGAAACAGCATCTGACGAGCCTGCTGCATTGACTATTGCCCCTGTTACATACACTTTTTTGGTTGCGAGCGGGATGGTCGAGGTAAAGATAAATCCACCGCTATTACCGTCGTTCATGCCTGTTTTTAGCCCGGTTAATACGCCCCCAAGCAGCCTGTTCGTATTAGATACTTCCCCCGCCGTCTCAAAAGTGACGCTTTTTGTCCCCGCGACTTTCATGACGACTGGGTTCTCGAGCGCAAGCTTGCCGAGCTGCGTCAGGTCTGCCGTCGTACTGGTAGTGGACGGGTCAAAACCGCTGGCGTCAGGGCCGATGTGCGTATTTTTTAACCCATGTTCGTTGACATATGCCTGTGCCTGTTTTTGATAGGCCTCCAGACTGCCAAACGCCCATACCGCCAGGCTATCAGCCATGTTATTGGCCGAGGGCAGTAATATCGCCTCGAGCATCTGATATTCCGTAAATGTTTCACCCTCGCTAACGGCCAAGTGCGAACCATTTTGCGCAAGCTGGGTTTGATACCGCCGAACATCATCGTTCGTCATGGTGATGGTCGGGCCAGTTTGGCCTGGTCGCAAGGGTTTCTTACTCAGCACCGTTAGCACGGTTATCACTTTCGCCATGCTCGCCGTCGAAACGCTATGCGGCGCAGTGCTGGACATGTTTACGTCGTATCCAACAGCGCCAATACTCGCCTGACCACGTTCTGGCCAATCGATCGTCGGCTGAGTCTGCGCCGGCGCCTTAGGCATATGTAGCTCAACAACTCCTACGGGCAGTGGCCGAAAATATAAAAAAACGAGGAATGATGCAACCAACCCCAGGCAGAAAACTACCGTGCGGCTCCGCCGACGCTTCTTTTGCTGCGTCGGTGGCATGTTTGGGCGGATGGTTACGAGTCGCATATAAACTACTATACAGGAATGCCGTGCCCAAAAACCTGCTTTTTGCTTATGCTACGGTACCGGCATACGGAATCGTTCCGAAAACACGAACTTGGCTACTAAAAACTACCGAGTTGTCGTATACTTATGGCATACGTGTAATGGGGTAAAACATGGTGGATACTGTCAAAAAAGATGGCCGTCGATCGGCTAAGACAAGGCGTTTGACATTGCCAAAGCGGCGGTGGTACAGCCCATATACCTGGCTCAGGAACCAGCCATTGCCCCCCAGGAAATCTATCCCTTCGACAATGATTTTGTTAAAACGTGCTATGCGGATGCTCATCAAAGAGTGGCGAACGTTTTCTGGCATAACGCTCGTATACGGGCTGGGTGTGTTTATTTTTGTAAAAAGCTTTTCTATTTCTGCCTCGACTGATGTTGCGAGCACCACGACAACAGGAGTAGGCGGCAAAGTACAGGAAGCCTTCAGCCAGCTTGGGACCATTCTCGCTGATGCTAACAGTAGCTTGTCTGCCGCATCGAGCGTGTACCAGATCATTGTCTCGACTATCATCGCGCTTGCATTCATCTGGACTTTTCGCAAGGTTTTGTCAGATGAAAAAGTTTCAGTAAAGGCTAGCTTGTATGAGGGAATGACCCCCTTGGTCAAATATTTACTGGTGCTATCGATGTTTGGCGTGCAGCTTATACCGATGGCCATCGGCGGGAGTTTGTTTGGGATGATATTGCAGTCGGGCTTCTTTTTTGGGGCCGAGATATGGGGTGCAGGCTTTGTTTTTGCACTGCTCTGCTTGTGGTCGCTGCGGATGATAACTCATACTGTTTTCGCACTATTCATCACCACTTTACCTGATATTACTCCGGTAAAAGCGCTGCGGAGTGCCAAAAAAATGGTTTACCGACGGCGGTTGAACATATGGCGTAAATTTGGATTAGCACTTACTGCCATTGCATTTGCTGGGTTTATTCTGATGCTGCCGTTTGTACTGTGGTGGCCAACGGCTGCACCTCTGATGTTTTTTGTCGTTACCGTATTATTTATGCCGGTTGGACAAGCCTTTTTATATACGTTGTACCGGGAAATATTATAGCCATGGGTGTCGAGAACATACCGCGGGAACAAGCTGAGGCGCGTGTTGAAAAGCTTCGACGGCTTATCAGCGACTACCGTTACCACTACCATGTGCTCGACGAGTCGACCATGAGTGAAGCCGCCGCCGATAGTTTGAAACACGAGTTGTCTATGCTCGAAGACACATACCCAGACCTGATAACACCAGATAGCCCGACGCAGCGAGTTGCCGGGGTTGCGCTTGATAAGTTCGAAAAAGTGACACACCGCGTACCGATGATAAGCCTGCAGGACGTGTTTGACCGTGCCGAGGTAGAAGCCTGGGTCAAACGTATCGACAAGCTGCTCCCCGGGCACGAACACGAGTTTTTCTGCGACATCAAGATGGATGGTCTAGCCTGCTCACTCATATATGAGGACGGTGTACTAGTGCAGGCGGTTACTCGGGGAGACAGCCGCGTCGGCGAAGACGTGACGACCAATGTTCGCACCATCAATAACGTGCCCCTTCGGTTGCGACAGCCTGAAACCGATACGAAAGTGTTTCTGCAAGGCAGAACTGAAATAAGAGGCGAGATTGTCATCCTAAAACGAGATTTTGAAGCATTGAACGCTGAACGCAGGGCTAATGACCTGCCTGAGTTTGCAAACCCTCGTAACTTAGCGGCCGGAACGATTAGACAGCTAGACCCATCACTCGTGGCCGAACGACCATTGACGTTTTTTGGGTATGACCTGATCCGTGAAAACATCGAGGAAGTCCCGACGAATAGTTTTGCATACGCAGCCCTGACAGAACTCGGCATAACACGGAATATGAATGCAGAAACGTTTACATCTGTTGACGCGGTAATGCAGTTTGCCGACCTGTGGGAGACAAAACGTCGTGATTTGCCGTTTAACACCGACGGCCTCGTTATAAAGGTAAACGACCGAAAAGCATTTGCCGAACTCGGGGTTGTTGGCAAAACACCGCGTGGTGCCGTTGCCTACAAATACGCCGCCGAAGAGGCTACGACCGTGGTAAAAGACATCGTCATATCCATCGGCCGGACTGGCGCGGCTACGCCTGTTGCGGTTTTTGACCCCGTGCAGGTAGCCGGAACGACCGTACGGCACGCGAGCCTGCACAACGCCGACGAAATAGCACGGCTCGACGTTCGCCGTGGCGACACGGTCATTATATTTAAAGCTGGAGATATCATCCCTCAGGTGCAACGTGTTTTGACCGAACTTCGTTCTGTAGACTCTGAGCCGATAGATTACGAGGCTGAGTTGCGCCGCCAGTACCCCGAACTAACCTTTGAACGCCCCGAGGGCGAAGTTGTCTACCGTGTCAAAGGCGCAGATTCGAGCCTGATACTAAAACGCTCTGTAGAACACTTTGCCTCAAAAGGTGCCCTGGACATCGACACACTCGGTGAAAAAAATGTCATTGCGCTGGTCGATGCAGGCTTAGTCACCGACCTGGCCGATATATATACTATCAGCAAAGACGACCTCTTGGCGCTCGATCGGTTTGCAGACATTTCTGCACAGAAACTCGTTGATGCTATCGCCGACAAAAAAACACCACCCCTGGAAAGATTTGTGTTTGGGCTCGGCATACGACATGTCGGCGTACAAACGGCTATAGACCTTGTAACTGCCTTTGGCTCGCTCGAGGGTTTAGCTGATGCGACTATCGACGAGCTTGAAAAAGTCGACGGTATAGGTGTCGTGGTGGCCGAAAGCGTTGCAGCCTGGTTTGCCGACGAAGACAACACTGAAATGCTAATGAAGATGAAACGCTCAGGGGTAGAACCACACTTCGAGGTAAAAACGGGCAAACTAGCCGGTATGAATTTCGTCGTAACCGGGACACTCGAGACGATGAGCCGAGAGACTGCCGCAGAACGCATTCGGGCTCTGGGCGGCACTTTTCAGACATCGGTCGCCAAAGACACAACCTATTTGGTGGCGGGTGGTAAAGTAGGCGCCAGCAAGCTCAAAAAAGCCGAATCCTACGGCACTATTGTCATCCGGGAAGCTGACCTACTGAGGATGCTATGAATAGTAGCGGTTCGACATTCGCAGACAAGGCTAGAGAATGGTTCACGAAGCTGCTTATAGTCGTCCTTTTCCTATGTGTTATTGGATGGTATAAAGGAGTTAACCTAGCGACATTCCGAACAAAATTCAAGGAATATACAACGCAGCTCCGACATAATTTGAACACACCCCAATCTTCTACGAAGACCACAACGCAAACACCAAAACAACGCACACCTTACACCTACGATACTGCATTCGTCGATGGGCTTCGGCTTGCGATGTCGACCCGAAACTACTCTGGGCATGAACTGCAGTTTGGCATGACATACGATCGACGTATCGTGGTATCGCCGCTACGCCAGGCCAAGGCCTACAGTATAAAACATGTCACCCCGACGTTTAGTGAAGAGGCCGTTTCTTCACTCAATACTCAATACAACCGCTCGAGCTCATCGCCACAATGGCATATTTCTCGGCAGAACGGGGCTGAAGTTGGCCGCAATAATACGAGCCCGCAGGAGCTTGATATTAAGTCACTGCTTTTTGGTCAGGTTCTCATCGGCGACTACCCTGCTGAACTTCGTGAAAAGATACTTAAAAAAATCACTGAACTTCACCCGTATAACTACGATCCGTCCGCCGTGCGCCAAGAGACTTTGGATGGCCTAAAGGTGGACGTATATGCTGTTAGTGCGGATATTGATGCGGTTGTTGCGCTCAACAGGTACGTGGGCGAGCTTATAGGAGTCCCAGCTCCGAAATGGGAGTATATCATCGCAGATAAACCGCTTGAGCGGTACTACTACTTCACCCAAGCCGACCATCGACTTGTAAAAATCACAGAGGTATATGGCCGTTGGAATAGTTTCGAGCAAGCGCAGGCGAACAATTCAGTACGCATACTTACCTACAGCCAGTTCGACACCACAGATACAACGATGCCAAACGTCGAACAATAAGTGTAGTCGAAACGCTCCTCGCCTAACGAAGAGCTCAAAAAAGCCGAATCTTACGACACTAAAATCATTTCGGAACAAGAATTCCTAAATATGGTATAGTAACCCTGAGGAGGATGCGATGAGCATAGAAACTTTCCCGCAGATAGATTTGCGGACCTACAGCGAACGGTACCCCCAGTCTGGAGTGCTCAAGAAGCTTGCTGAAACACCTAAGCGGGGACAAGCTCCTGGTGACTGGTGGAGTGATGTTGTCGATGAATCTCATGCTGGTACACTCCCACTTGATGGTATAGTTGCGGCATATTACGGAGTCATGCACCCAGAGAATCTTAACGAGCATCCCGAGGAACGTGGACCAGAAAATGCCAGGCGGCTCACTGCGGGTACGAAATTTGCACTCTATCACTCTCGTTTTGGCAAACGAAGCTTAGAACGCAGCTATTCGGGAATATTAGCCGGTGACGCAACGGCACTACTCGGCCACCCTTCTGGTGGTGATGAAAAAGACTTTGCTGCAGTAGATTTCGGAATTAGTTTAACTAACCGTAAGGATATACTTCGAATTGCACCATATAGCCAATACTTAATCGGAGATGAGGAACTTGCTAATTTCTATCTGGATGTAGTGAATGGTGTTGAAAGCTATAATGGTTACCAGTTGATCCAGTATGAGAGACATGCAGTCAATACGGCTAGTGTCGTAAGGAGACTTGGCGTTGAAGTGGACGATCATAAGGTTCGAAGTTTTGAGTCCCGGTTACTGCGAGCTCTGTATGACGTTGTTAAGTCAAGTACCGGTGATGATTGGCCGGACTACGAACCTAATAGAAGGGATGCTATTTCATTGCTCATCAATCTACATGATCTTCACCCAGCTGCAGCAAATGAATGTGTCGGAGTTTTTGCTGGAGACTTTGGCTACAATGTAGAAAATGATATAAATATGAGCTTAGTCAAGACCGTTGCAGAGATGCGAAGTCCTCATATACTCGATAGTCTTCCGAAAGTTGAACGAGATCTTTACATTGCACAGGCGAATGTTGAGGTAAATACTATATATAAAGCCGCTCAACCGCTCGCCGACAATAATCCAAATATCATAACCCCGTATCTTGACTGAGTCTTATCCGGGTAAGTAAGAGTGTAAACTCAAAAAAGTCGAATTCTACGGCACCAAAATCATATCGGAACAAGAATTCATAAAACTGCTATAACCTATCGAGTGTCTAAATCTGTTTGACGGTCATAAAATCGAAACAGCAGATATATCGACGCCGCAGCACAGTAATGAAATATGGCCCTTCCGTTCAACAATCCAAAGTCGGAACAGTAGTACCGGGTGCTATCGGCCAGCCAAAAACAAAAACCAACAATGAATACTCCGAAAGCCACCAACCATAGGTGCTGATTTTCGTGCTTTTTCAGTTTGAAAAGCATCAGCTGAGTAATGATAACTCCAACGACATATGCGCCAAAGACCACGTCCCCCATATATCCTTGAAAGAGCACGATGAGCAGAACTGCGAAAGCAATGCTGGCGGAAATACTTGGTAAGATACGCTTTTTCAATCCTAACGCTGAAAGATTTAAATACAGTAGAAGTCCAACAAAAACCAACATACCGGTAAGGTCTAGTAGTTGGAGTCCGTAGATATAGGTAATGTCGTAAAATGTTGATACTACCCCAATGAGTAAAGCTATCCCGCCAAAAAGCCTGGAGAGCCGCGAACCCTTGCCACTTAGCAAAATGCTAATCCCTACTCCTATGAACGCCAAGTTTGAAAGTGCCGACCACGGACGTTTGATTAAGCCGCGCACGGCTTGCTCGCAGTAGGTGACGGTCGGCGCGGCTAGCAATGATCTCATGTCACATAGTATACTGCTAGGATGACACTCGGCCTATCCGGTATCGATAATTTAAACATGTAACGGCTCTGGAATGACAATGATGCTTTTTATTACTGGAAACCAAGACAAGGCAGATTTTTTGGCGAACTGGCTTGATGTTGAGCTTGATCACAAAAGATTGGATCTAGATGAGTTGAAAAGTTTTGATTTGCACGAG
>CAZLLY010000007.1:12635-29621 GCA_964560755.1 uncultured Candidatus Saccharibacteria bacterium
AAGGCGCGTCAGGCATATGACATGGTCGGACAGCCTGTACTGGTTGAGGACGTGGCGTTAAGCTTTACTGAGCTCGGAAAGCTTCCTGGACCCTATATAAAATGGTTTCTGCAGGAATTATCACTTGAAAAAATTTGCGAGCTCGCGGGAACGAATAGCCGCGCGGCGACCGCATCGGTCTGCTTTTGTTATTTTGATGGCACTACCCCGGTGTTTTTTGACGGGTCTGTAGATGGCACTATTGCTGCAGCTCCGCATGGTAATGAGGGCTTTGGCTTTGACCCCATCTTCATCCCGGCTGGGTCGAACAAAACATGGGGCGAAATGAATGACGACGAAATAGAGCAGTTTGGGCTTAGGACTACCACTGTTTACCCCGCCCTACGCGAGTATTTTGCTGCACCGCTTGACAAGTAACTATTAAAGGCTTATGTTTAGTATAGTTCGTGCGCTAATGCGGCGCTTGAAACAAACACCTTTTAAAAAACAAGTGATTTGTGTCGGAAACATGCACCACAGTCTGTAGGTTTGCCGATCGTCTCTCACTGACGCTTCACCCGCCGCGGGTGGGCGCGCACGAAATGAAAACTGACTCCGTTGGGGTCAGTTTTCATTTTTATATCAACATAAACCGATCCATCGGATATCTTCACAAATAGCACTCTAAGATGCAGTGCCAAATGGAAGATCCATCGCTAACGCTCAGGATGATGGAAATGGGTCAAGGGAGACTCTGTGCATTCACATAGAATAACAGCCGTATGTAGTAAGAAGTTGTTCCAGCTCGTAAGGTCGGTGTATTTTCTGCTCTAGACTTATTTTACGATGTAAACTTGACAAAGTGCTAGTGTTTATGCTAATATATAGTAATGAGACACTATATATCTTGGATGAAGCGAAAGTTTAACTGTGCTGTACTATTTTTCATGCTAACGGTTTTTCTCTTTACACTATTTGGTAACATCATCGCTCCAGCTGCAGTATCAGCATACACCGTTTCTGCGGGAAGCACATTTAACAACCCTTTCAGCTCGTACTCAAGCACGCGATATGCAGTCATCAACCAGATCAACTCGGCCATCGACAACACTCCAAAGGGCCACTATATACGTATCGCAACCTACTCTATTAAATATAAGGTTTCCGCCGATAAACTTATCGCAGCTCATAAACGTGGAGTAAAAGTACAGATTATTACAGATAACCACCTATACGATATCGAAGATCGTCAGCTAAAGACCACAGAGACATCGCAGTTGGAGCGGCTAAAGTTGGTCCTTGGTACAACTGTCGCATCAGATAGAAGCTTTTTGAAAGTATGTGATGACGGCTGCATGTCAACTGCAGAGTACTCGAGCGTACACGCCAAAATATATATGTTTTCACGATCGGGAGATAGTCGGTATGTCAGTATGGTTAGCTCGTCAAACCTGAGTGCTGGTCACTCAATGTCATGGAATAACTTGTACAAAGTAGTAAACAATCTTGATTATTATAACGGGCTGAAGTCATATTTTACGGCGATGAGTACGGAACCGAATAAGGGTGACTGGTACTCAAACACTGCCTACGGAAAGCACCGTTTGTACACATTTCCTCGAATCGTGTCTAGCATGACCGAGGATGATGTATACTACACCATGCTCGAGAAAGTACGCTGTACGGGGGCAGCAACTGGCTATGGCTATACAGGCAAAACAGTTGTTAACCTTGCGATGTTCAAATGGTCTGATGATAGGAATAACGTTCTCAGCAGGCTGATTGAACTCAAAAAACAGGGTTGCATTATCAAGGTGGCAACCTCGGCGGACGCGACGTACCGTAGCACTCTAAAAGCCCTAATTGATGCGGGTATCCCGGTACGGGATGAGGACAAATGGGACAGCACTCACACGAACATCGTTCGCTATATGCACCACAAGTACATTACTATCAACGGCTATTACTTGGACGCAAATAAGACCGATGCTCAGAATAGGCAAACGAAACTGGTTTTCACAGGTTCGCCGAATCTGACATCTTCTGGGCTGAAACATAACAATGAAATACTTGTCCGTATCGATGACGCTACGCAGTATTCTCGCTATAACAGTAATTTTAACCTGCTCTTTAGCAAATATGGCCGCGTCATAAAAAGCGGCGAGGGCTACGTACCTCCGAGCGCAAACTAAAATCCACAAATTATACGCCTAGAGATCATAGGTTTTACCAAACACGCGACGTAGATACGTACAGTTTTTGTATTTCCCTCTCTGTTCTCGTATAATGGAGCCGAGCGTGCACGCGCAGGTTGAATCTTCATATTATATAGGGGTGTAGCTCAATTGGTAGAGTAGCGGTCTCCAAAACCGTTGGTTGCAGGTTCGAGTCCTGTCACCCCTGCCATGACAAAAGTCGGGTAAAAACCCGGCTTTTTTCGTGCAATGTAACGGGTTTGAACCTGCAATCTGAAACTTCGTTTCAACAGCCTTCGAGTCCTGTCACCCTATAGCTCTTCAAGTTTGTTTGTGTTGCGTTTTGGGTGTTAATTCAGTTCACTTTGATATTCTTCGAGTATTAGCCCTCACCGATGGCCTATCAAGGTCTCAGTATGGTTTCATCTGCATCTATGATATGTTATTTTGTTTGCATGGGTGTAGACCTCGAAATGTATTCAGAACAGCTTAAATTTGGCAAAGACTTAGCGCTCGAAGCAGGTGCGGTAATGACAAAATATTTTCAAATTGGGGCTGCGTATACATCAAAAGACGATGGTCATCAGTCTCCGCTCACAATTGCAGATGAGGAAATAAACGAGCTTGTCATATCGAGAGTGAAGACTAGATTCCCAGAATACGCGATAATTGGTGAGGAAAAAACATACAATTCTGAGGATCCGCCATATACTGTCGTCGTCGATCCAATCGATGGTACGTTAAATTATGTTATGGGTGTACCGACAAACGTATTCTCTTTTGCATTAGTCAACCGAGAAGGACATACAGTTGTGGCCGTTGTATATGATCCATATATGAAGCGACTATATTGGGCTACTAAAGGTAGAGGTGCGTTCATGAACGATCGACCCCTTAAGGTAAATACTATTAAGGATATATCCCAAGCGTACATTGGCTGTAACCCCAATAAATATGCAACAATGCTTAATTCTGTTGCTTTCTGTGAAGCTGTCATACGAGTGTGCAACAGACCAATCATATATAGCAGTACAATATATGAAGCAATGCTCGTTGCCTCGGGCCAGATCGCCGCTACTATGTTCGTCCAAGATGGAGCGCATGATTTAGCCAGCGCAAAACTAATAGTCGAAGAAGCGGGTGGTAAGGTCACTGATATATTCGGCAACGAACAGCGATATGACCAACCGTTAAATGGGGGGATCGTAAGTAATGGTCTTGTGCATGATGCGATCATACAGATTGCATTAAAATACAAAAACAGGTAGCATTCTTCTTTTTAAGATCATCTAAAAATATCAATTACTGAGCTGTCCCACGTAACTAGAATAGTTTAATGCTGTGAATACCTGCAATGATTTTGCATATTTGCCTCGACAGATGATACTGTGTTTGCCATAGGCTTTTGTGATTTTCGGAACAGCAGAATGGTTACACCCGGAGTTCCAGGCAATCTACCATCTGCAGCCGAAGACGAAATACATAAGATTTTCTGACAGATAATATACATTCTGTCGCTTAATTATGTTTAACGTGAGTGATTACTAATTTTTATCTGTGTCACCCAGGTCTGGTAGTTCTTGGTGTGGCCAAAAACCAGGCTGTGGTCGACTATAGCCCTGTCCACTGCCGTCCCCGAACAATATTTGCGCTCTCTCAATTCGCTGAGTTTCTGATATTCGCTCACTTATTTCATGCATGATTTTCTCCAACCTCTCTCTAGACGTAAGTCCCTCTAGTGTTGGCTCTGGGAACCTATTGTCACTGTCTTGTGGTAATTGCTCCCAAAAGTTTTGTTCAGTTCCTGGGTTCTGAACGGTGAGACTTACTGGCGTTGAGTTAGGTAAGCCTGGGCGCTCACCGACGCCAAATACAATGTTAGTAATTTTCTGTAGCACTCCCCGAGGGACCTTTCTTTGCGATGGTGTTTCCATATTTTTATTGTATATTATTGTCTAAAATATTCCAAGAAAACACATTTTACTGTATGATAAGTATAGTTTTAAATTGTAGTGGGGTAAGTTGCTTTGACGGAACGTGATATACCGGTTACGACAATGTCTGCCGCCGAGTACCGGGCAGTATTCGATACGCGGCACGCACCATTTCACCCTGACGAAACCATGGTCGACATCGGTTCTGGGGACTCAGACCTGAGCGGCAACGTACCGAATGGTCTGATGGTGCAGGTAGATTCCAGCTATACTACTATCAATCAAGGGCGGCGGCCAGATTGTCAGTTATTTTACGACCCTTCAAAGTCAAATATATCAATGCCTCTTCCATCAGAGCAGACGAAACTTATTTTCGTAGGAGTTGCGTTAACCGATAATGCTGAGATCGATGGGAGGCTGCTCCACTTTCTACAAAGAAGAAATCCCAATAGAGTAACCTCTGCGAGTATACTGCAACACCCAAGTCACTCTGTTAAAATCAAGGCCATCTCTACTATGCTCAGGATCGCTCCCATAGTGCAGCTATACCCGATCCGCGGTAGTATGTATGACTCGGTTGTTAAGGCGCTAGCTGATACGCATTTAGAAGTATCTCGGAAATTTGTTGTCTGGCCAGGGAGACGTCAGGCCCGACACGCAGCGACGAATATGAACTGGGCACTAACACTCAGTAATCGTGCAGGCAGAAAGTTAGTAAATTCTGACGAGATAGGAAAAATAGTTGCGCAGTTAGTTTAGTATGATTATGTTACATTTTCAGCTAGGTTTCAGAAAAGAACGATATAGTTTTACGCATGAAACAACAAGATAAAGTATTTATGGTAGTAGGTAGTACGGCAGTGTTAATCGCTGCAGGTGTAACGGGTGTTTGGCTTTTTGGGAAAGACAACACCGCATCAACAGTAAACGCAACAAGCTCGACGAGTGGCACCACCACTTCAGCAGCAACTGCAAGTTCCACAGACAGTACAAGTACAACCGAGTTGGCAAGTACAAGTGCATCGTCTGACACGGGTACAACGGCTAGTAGTACGACGAGTACTGCAAGTTACAAAGACGGTACATATTCAGCAACCGTTAGCTACACTGTCCCTAGAGCATCAAACAGTCTAACGGCCAAGGTAACGATAGCGGGTGGCAAAGTAACCGCCGTAACAGTCGACAATAGCTATAGTGATCACGAGTCTGGCAGGTATATAGACAATTTTGAGAGTGCCATCGAGTCGGCGGTAGTCGGTCAAAGTATCGACGGTTTATCTCTCGGAAGGATCGCTGGAGCAACCTTGACGACCGTCGCATTCGACGATGCACTGACGCAGATACGAAGCGATGCCAAAGTCTAGTGTGCATATTGAATTTGATGGTTTAGGGACCCGTTGGTGGGTCGAGATTCTGGATGCTGATGTGTTTCCTGCGGCGATCGCAACGTTAGTGACTGACACGACCAAGCTGTTTGATGACACCTATTCACGGTTTAAAGCATCGTCTTTAGTTGGTCAGCTAAATGAACATAAGCGGCTCGTCAGACCACCAAAAGAGCTGCTCGATATGTTCGAGTTTGCTAAAAAAATGCATAGCGCAACCGATGGCGCTTTTGACATTTCAGTTGGTGGTACCCTGCAACGGCTGGGTTACGGCGACACGGGAACAGCATCGCGCGTTTACCCAGATTTTTGGAATGAAGTAAAATTAAACAGAGATGAAATAGTCATCCCAGGTGAAAGTGCGGTTGACTTCGGTGGTTTTGGCAAGGGTTGGTTGCTCGACAAACTCGCCGTTCTGCTCGAACAAAATGGTTGCCCGCAGTACCTGATAAATGGTGGTGGTGACATCGTACTTTCGTCAACCGAGCCTATCGAACTTGGGCTTGAGCACCCCTACGACAGTGAGAAAGTCATCGGAACGACCAAAATAACCCGCGGAGCCTTGGCGGTCAGCTCAACGGTGAAACGGCGTTGGAACGTCGGCGGTAACACGCATCATCACATAATAGACCCCTTGCAAGATAGTTCGTCGGACTCACCAGTTATAAGCGTGTATGTCCGCGGCCAAACGTCGCTTATAACTGACACGCTTGCTACAGTCGTATTGATACGTCCAGAAATGGTAGGACGGCTGAAAAAACAGTTTGGTATAGAAGTTATAATCGTCAGAAAAGACCAGCTAGAGACAAGTTAGATTCTTCCTGAAATGGTTCCCTGCTCCTGAGTCTCGAACGCCCTATCCTTCGTCACCCCCCACGTACGTGGGAGTCCAGTAATTTCTAAAGTAGCTATAAACTACTTTATGCCTATGACTGGATTCCCATTTTCATGGGAATGACGGGGCTTGGGTGTAGTAACATTGTTCTGTCACACTAATGATTCTACCAGTCGAATGCTTCACGCCTAATGGACGCCACCGGGACACCGAGTGAACGGATCTCTTCTGAAACAGTGTTCATCATCGCATCGGACCCACACAGATAATATTTGTAGCGTAGCGGGTCGGCAAGGTGCCGCCTAAAGGTGTCGGCCGTAATATGGCCCATTTCATCAGTTGGTTCAAGCCCTTCGGTCTGACGACTATAAAGTGCAATGAGACGGTCGCCCAGCAATCTTCGCAGTGCGGATACGATGATGGCACTTTGTTTGGTACGGTTTGCATAAAATAACCACTGTTCTCTGTTCTGCCCCTGTGCGATGTGCTGCACCATAGGCGTCACCCCGATGCCACCGGCTACAAATACAACGGGGTCTGGTTCGTCTGCAATCTGACTAGTGAATTCGCCGTGTGGCCCACCGAGGTAGACCTTGGCACCAACGGCGCGTTTCGCGAACTCTTTTGTAAAGCGGCCAAAGGTTCGGTAGGCGATAGAAATCGTTCCGGTGGCTTCGTCGAAATCTATGACGGAAAATGGATGTTCTTCGCTGATGAACCCATCTTTGAGGTAGACATATTGTCCTAGTTTTGGCGTCAGGCGGTCGCTAATAGGCCGCAGCTGAACGAGCCAAACCTCTGGGTCGTCCGAAACCAATTGCCGATGTTGCACGATGGTATAGGCACTTTTGTCGAGGTTTAATAGCCCACGTAGTCTGAGAAGTAAAAATACTGCATATACTATTGCCAGGGCAAAGAAATATACTTTTACGGCCGTAATGCTCATAAACTGCGAACCAACGTCTGGGACGTGTAAAAATGCAAATGGCAGTACGATGTAGCCGAGCAGATGTATGTAGCGCCACGGCCGAAACTTCATTTTCCCTCTAAGCAGGGCTGAACTCACCCACACAACGAGCAGGATGATAAATGACAAGCGTCCGAGCGTAACATGGCTTTCAAACCGTGTCGTGGTTATCGGTAGGACGGTATATAACAAATTTTCGCCGTAACTGTACATGACGAGCAGCGGATGCAGAAATATGGCGAGCGTTCCCCATTTTCCCAGCCATTTATGGATGCCAAGAACTGGTGCCAAGTCTCTGAAAAAGATTCCCATGACAGATTTTGCGCCCAAAATGTACGACCATAAAAGTATGACAATACCTGCATACCCACAGAGGGCAGACGCATACAAGCTTATTGATTTTAGGGTAACAACCGAAGGAAATTTGACGATAAGTAACATCGGGACCATGCTGACGATGATGGTCCAAATGAGTATTTTTCTTTTGTTTGGTTCTTTCATATGCGGCTAGTATCGTATGAATAACTGAGTCGTACCTGAGAATATGCCTAAATCGTTCGATACGCTAGATATTCTAAATCTCTGGTCGTTAGCATGAGCGCCAATAACTGGAGTATACTATGATTCATGAAGTTTGCGTGTGTTTCGGTCGACAATGCGGTCGACGACATGGTAGAGGGTATTTCATCTGCACTAGCGGACGGCAAACGCGTTGTTTGGCTCGTCTGCGGCGGTTCGAACATCGGTGCACAGGTAGAGGTAATGTCTAGCCTTCGGGAAAAATCCTCAGAGACACTCAAAAATTTGACCATTATCCCTATGGATGAACGGTATGGCAAACAAGGCCACCAAGACAGCAACTATTTCCAGATGCAAACAGCAGGTTTTGAACCAGGTGAAGCCGTATGGGTAGACGTGCTGTCGGGCAACATTTCTCTAGACGAGACGGTCGAAAAGTACAGTGATCTTGTGCGACATGTTTTTGAAGGTGCAGATCTGGTAGTCGGAACATTTGGCATGGGCGCAGATGGTCATACGGCCGGGGTACTTCCCCTCTCTGCTGCTGTTCACGAAACAGTACTCCCAGTCGTGGGGTACGAAGCTCCAGGTTTTACACGCATGACTATGACGCCAAACTGGCTCAGTCATTGCTCTAGGGCATGGTTGTTCGCGTACGGCGAACAAAAAGCGACGGCATTACATAATCTGGCCGAGCACACGCTTCCGCTCGACGCAATGCCCGCAGGTCTGCTCTATGAAATAGCCGACGTAACAGTGTACAATGATCTAATAAACAGTCAGGAGTAGCATGAAAGTAGCAATTCACGGTTTAGGTCGCATGGGCATGCAGCTGGCACGCAAATTAGCCGAAGCTGGTCACGAGGTGCTCGCGCACAACCGCAGCCCCGAGCCAATCGACGAAGCAGTTAGCTATGGTTGTACGGCGGCCCCGTCAAAAGACGATATCGCATCTAGTTTCGGTTCAGACCCTGCCGTCGTTTGGGTGATGTTGCCGTCAGAGATTACCGATGACGAGATCGCTGAGTGGACTTCACTACTCCAGCCCGGTTCCATCATTATAAATGGTGCTAACTCAGACTTTCGTGACACTAAGAAGCTCAATACATTGGTGCAGTCGTCTGGCATGCACTTGGTTGATGTCGGCGTAAGTGGTGGCGTTTGGGGCTATGACCGAGGCTTTCCACTGATGGTTGGCTGCGACGAGAAATCGGCAGTTGACCACATCGCACCTCTGTTTGAAACGTTGGTTTTACCTGGCGGCGCTTGGAATTATTTTGGTACGAGCGGTGCTGGTAACTATGTAAAAATGGTACATAACGCTATCGAGTACGGCATAATGCAATCTCTGGGCGAAGGCTACATGATGTTGCACGAAAGCCCATATGGCGAACTCGATATGGCGGCGGCCGGCGACGTTTGGCAACACCATAGCGTTATCGAAAGCTGGCTTAACGAGTTAACGAGGCAAGCTGTCACCGAGAATCCGACGCTTGAAGGTATAAGTGGCTATGTAGCAGAAAGTGGCGAAGCGCGTTGGGCACTTGAAGTTGCGGAAAGTTTAGATATGAAACTGCCCGCTATTCAGGCCGCCTTTGACGTACGCAAGGCCTCACAACAGGGAGAAACGAACTTCGCAACAAAGATTGTCGCCGCTCAGCGCAACAAATTTGGCGGTCATAACCTGAACAGTGAAGGTCGGGCGTGAGCGAACATAGCTTCAGACCGCTGCTGTTTGTCATCTTTGGCATTAGTGGTAATTTGGCGCATCGCAAACTCTTGCCCGCGTTATATAACCTGATGGCCGCGGGTCTGTTGCCCGATAGATTCAGGGTGGTTGGCATTAGTCGGCAGGATGAGTACACCGTTGATACGTTATTTGACGATTTTCGTCAGTACTTGCCCACCGGTGTCGACGAGTCGACCCTAGCTGGCTTAAAGTCATGCGTTACGATATCGCATCTTGACCTCAATGATCATGATGCCTACACGGCGTTACGCAGTGAGCTTGAGACTGCATCTACAGATTTGGGCTCAAATACGAGGCGCCTGTACTATCTTTCTATCCCTGCGCAAGCTTTTGGTGACGTAGTTGAGCATCTTGGGACAACAGGACACGCCGCTGCATTTAACTCGGAGTCAGAAAAACCCCGGCTTTTGATAGAGAAACCGTTCGGATATGATATGGCAAGCGCCAAATCGCTCATCGATATCGCCGATAAATATTTCGACGAATCGCAGCTGTATCGTATCGATCATTACCTCGCCAAGGAAACCGCGCAAAATATTTTGACTTTTAGGTTTAACAACCCGCTTTTTGACTCTATCTGGAACGCGCGTCATATCGACCGAATTCATATAACAGCTCAAGAGAAAATCGGCATTGAGGGACGAGCCGACTTCTATGAGAAAACTGGGGCGCTCCGAGATATTTTGCAAAGTCATTTGTTACAGCTCCTGGCGCTCGTCATGATGGAACAGCCAGCAAAACTAGGCAGTGCAGATATACACCGCTCAAAACAGCGACTACTCGACAGCATTATCCCTATAGAGGTTGATGAAGTTGGCACCAAGGCCACACGTGGTCAATACCAGACATATCGTTCCGAGGTGAGAAACCCCAAATCAACAGTTGAGACGTTTGCGAGGCTCCAGCTAACGGTAGACAACGAACAATGGCGCGGCGTACCAGTGATCATCGAAACGGGTAAAGCACTGAGTGATAAATTCACCTCTGTTTCAGTACATTTTCGAGAAAATAATCGGGCACTGGGCGACAATACCTTGACCTTTCGTTTGCAGCCCGAGGAAGGTATAACCTTGTCCTTACTCGCAAAAACACCAGGTCTGACCAATGATACTCAATCAGTTGAGATGGAATTCGACTATGCGCGGTCTTTTGCGGAAAATACGTCGGAGGCCTACGAACGAGTAATCCTAGATGCAGTGCGTGGTGATCAGTCTCTGTTTGCATCCAACGCCGAAGTACTCACGTCATGGCGGATTGTTGAAAATGTGTTGTCCGTGTGGAGTTCTACCGAAGACGGACTCGTGCTCTACCCCGCAGGAACAAACGTCGAAAAATTGTAAGAATTCTCTCTATTTAGCGCTTGTGCTTACCTGTTATCGGGACTATAATGTGTATAGTAAAAGAAACAGTATAAGGTTAGAGTGTAGGATAAAGATGAAAGTACTGATGCTCGGGTGGGAATTACCTCCTCACCACACTGGTGGGATGGGTATCGTCTGCTATCAAATGTGCAAGCAGCTAGCCAAAGATGGTGCTGACATTGAGTTCATATTGCCCTTTTCGGCCGAGTTTCCAAACATTGACTTTATGAAAATTAACCCTGCGACGCCGCACGATGTTTCTGAGGTGTTAGGCCAAAATGCCGGCAGCACTTATGATAGCCAATATTTTGAATATGTCATGCGCGATGGTTCTACGCGCGGTGTTACTATGTCCGAACATCAATCTGCCTATACTTCCTATGTGATGAATCTGGCAAGGTATGGTTCGTACGATGTAATTCATGCACACGATTGGTTGACGTTCCGCGCGGCACTTGCAGCTAAACAAGTTTCTGGGAAGCCACTATTCGTGCATGTTCATGCGACAGAGTTCGATAGGTCTGGTGGTGGGCATGGCAACCCATTAGTCCGCGAGATCGAATACATTGGGTTGCATCTCGCTGACAAGATTTTTGCTATCAGCCAGGCAGTCAAAGACACTATCGTCCGCGAATACGACATCGACCCGCAGAAGATCGAAATCGTCCATAATGCAATGGAGATTGAGTCAAAAGAATTGTACGAAAATAGCTCCGAGAATACCTTCCGCTACGTCGGACAAATGCAACAGTCGGGGTACCGTGTTGTACTCAGCGCTGGTCGATTGACCATCCAAAAAGGCCTGATTGGGCTTTTGGAGGCATTTCAAAAGGTTGTATCAAAGCGGCCCAAGAGCTTACTCGTTGTAATGGGTGGCGGCGAACAGTACCACGAACTCATCGAAAAAACAGCCGAGCTAGGCATTGCAGGCAATGTTGTATTCACTGGCTACGTCAACGGTACCGGACGTGCATGGCGCGATGTTTTTCGGTCAGCGAACTTATTCGTTATGCCGAGTGTATCCGAACCGTTTGGCCTGACGCCTTTTGAAGCGCTGCATCATCATACCCCTGCACTTATCAGTAAACAGTCTGGCGCTGCTGAAGTCACGCAGAACGTACTGAAGGTTGATTTCTGGGACACCGATGAAATGGCGAATAAAATCTTGGGCGTGCTTGATAACCCACTGCTGGAAACCTCACTTGTCGAAAACGGCCGCCGCGAGCTCGCAACTATGACTTGGTCAAAGCCGTCGAAACAAATCTTGCAGCACTATCACCACCATGTTTCTAAAAAGGAAATGGCCTATGTCTAAGCGCGCCATCGTCCTGTATTTGCACGTGCATCAGCCGTTTCGCGTACGGCATTATACCGCTTTTGATATAGGTTCCCGTCACGATTATTTTGGCGCGCCCGACGGTGCCCGTGAAAATAACGCTGACATTGTCCGTAAAGTCGCGCAGAAATCATACTACCCGACGAACGAACGACTTTTAAGGATGCTCAGGGACAATCCCGAGTTCAAGCTTTCTATGTCTATCACCGGCACTATACTCGAGCAGTTTGAAATGTACGCTCCTGAGGTGCTAGATAGTTTCAGGGAGGTTATCGCGACTGGCCGCGTTGAGATCGTTGCCGAGACATATCACCACAGCCTCGCCTTTTTCTATGACCGAGACGAGTTCGAACGACAAGTGCATATGCACCGAGAAAAAGTTCAGAGTTTATTCGGTGTTACCCCGACGGCATTTCGAAACACCGAGCTCAGCTATAATAACGACCTCGCATATTGGGCAGACAAAGCCGGCTACGAAGCAATATTGTGCGAGGGTTGGGACGGCGTCATGGGCTGGCGTAGTCCAAACTTTGTCTACAAGCCTGCGTACACCGAGAACATCAAGGCGTTGACCAAAAACTATAAGCTGAGTGATGATATCGCATTTCGCTTTAGTAACCGCAGTTGGTCTGAATACCCCTTGACGACAAGTAAATTTATAGAGTGGACAAACGCCTCCTGGGATCAGCCGGTACTTAACCTTTTCATGGACTACGAGACATTTGGTGAGCACCAATGGGCTGACAGTGGCATTTTTGATTTTCTCGAACACCTACCAAAAGCATGGCTCGATGCTAGCCCAGATCACACGTTCATGACGGTAACAGAGGCAGCACGTACGTTTGACGCCGTCGACACTATCGATTGTCCACAAACAATAACTTGGGCAGATTCAGAACGAGATTTAACCGCATGGCTCGGTAATGCGATGCAACAAGGGGCTATAAACTCATTGTATGGGCTCGGTGCGAGTATATTGCAGTCAAATGACTACGGTCTGATCGAAGACTGGCGCAAACTTCAAACGAGCGACCATTTTTACTATATGTGCACGAAATGGTTTAGCGACGGTGATGTTCATGCCTACTTTAGCCCCTACGAAAGCCCCTACGAAGCATATATTGCCTTCATGAATAGCTACCATGACCTTAAATATCGTTTAGCAGAAAAAGGACTTGAGGTATGAACAGTACGATACGGAACAAGTTTCGCATAATCCCCAAGGATAACTGCTAGTGGGCCGCCCTGTTATGCTCGGCAACGGTAGTTTGACCGTTGGTTTGAACGAGATTGGGCTTGTGCATGATTTTTACTACCCGTACGTCGGACTAGACAACCTGACGACCGCAAGAAGTACCTATCACAAGATCGGCGTTTGGGTTGATGGCCGTTTTTCTTGGGTAGATGAGTCTTCCTGGCAGGTTGTAGCTGATATGGAAAATGACGCCCTGGTTAGCTCGGTGTCTTTCATAAACACCGACTTACAGGTCGAGTTGTCTACCAATGACTTTGTCGACCGTGAATTCAATGCATTTTGTCGGCAAATCACCGTAAAAAACACTGCTGACAGAAGCCGAAATATTCGCCTATTTATGCACCAAGTGTTTCAGATTTCCCGCGGCGGTCGCGCTGACACCGCCCTATACGAGCCAACACACAACTACATACTTGACTACAAAGGTCGCTGTAGCTTGCTTATTTATAGCCAAACTGCCGAAGGAACGCCGTTTTACCAGTACTCTGTCGGCAATTACGGCATAGAGGGTAAGGAAGGCACCTGGAGAGATGCAGAGGATGGGGAGCTTTCATGCAACCCTGTAGAGCATGGTGGCGTTGATACGGTGCTTTCGAATAACCTCGAAATTGCCGCTCAGTCGCAGATGATCGTCGACTACTGGATAGTTGCGGCAGACTCGCAGTATTCGGCCGAGAAAATTCATGCGTCAATACTCGATTCTGGGCTTGCTGGTCGTTTGAACAACCTGAGACTACACTGGAGAGAATGGCTCTCAACATCCGACACTGCCACTGCCGCTATGAGTGTTACGGAAAGAACCGCCGTCCATAAGTCGCTCATGATCATCAAGGCGCACACCGACCGCAGGGGCGGTATTATTGCCAGCTGCGACTCTAGCATCTACAATTTTGGGCGTGATTATTATAGCTATGTTTGGCCTCGGGACGGCGCATATGCCATGTGGCCACTCATCAGGCTCGGTTACACAAAAGAACCACAGCAATTTTTTGAGTTTTGCCGAGATATCATGCATCCAGAGGGCTACATGTTGCATAAATATCAGCCCGACAAGGCCATCGGAAGCACCTGGCACCCATTGGTACACGGGAAGCAGACCGAGCTTGCTATACAGGAAGATGAAACTGCGATCATTCTATACATGCTTTCCGAATACTTACAAGAATCTAACGATAAAGAGTTTGTTTCGAGCCTATACACCACGATGATTCAGCCGATGGCGAACTTTATGGCAGGTTTTAGGGATGACGAGACTGGCTTGCCGCACGCGAGCTATGACCTATGGGAAGAGAAGTTCGCAACCCATACCTACACGGTTGCTATCACGCACCGCGCGCTCGTTGAGGCCGCTAACTTTGCCGATATGTTCGAGTACCCCGACGATGCGGTACGCTGGCGCCGCGCCGCCGATGAGATCGCTAAAGGCTGCGACGTATTTTTCGACAGCGAACGCGGGTTACTCCGCAAAAGCTTCTTAAAACGCGAAGACGGCTCATTGCAGTTTGACAATACATTAGATGTTTCAAGCGCATACGCAGCGATGATGTTCGCCGGAAAAGTTATTGGTGCCCAACATATACACAGTACTTTTCAGGCAATCGAACGAATCTTACTAAGTTCCGCTCCGTCGGGCGGCTCCCCTAGATACGAGCATGATAGCTACTTTATGTCTGACCCACCACACATGGGAAACCCCTGGTTTGTCACAACCCTGTGGGTTGCGCAATATTATTTGCAGATGAAGCGAGACGATGAAGCAGCAAAATTAGTAGAGTGGACAATGGCGCACGCAACACATAGTGGTGCTCTCAGCGAACAGGTTAACCCTACGACGGGCGAGCCGATATCGGTGTTGCCGTTGGTTTGGAGCCATGCCGAGCTCATAAATACACTGCTTGATTTACGTGGATAATCTATATGATGTAGTTTTGGTGAACTGTCCTCGCTACAAATAAAAAACGCCTGACCATAGGCGTTTTTTATGAGAACTAGATAAAAAGTTACTTCTTGCGTGGTTTGACTTCGTTGCGGCCAAGGTTTTTCTTGGTCTCAGTGAAAACAACGTGTTTGCGCAGCTTTTTACTGTATTTCTTGAGCGACAGCTTCTCAGGGGTGTTCTGAGTATTCTTGCTGGTGTAGTAAATGCGCTCACCAGACTCTTCGCTCACGAGCCCAACGAGTTTGCGCTTTTCATTCTTCTTTGCCATATCAGATTGATTCTATCAGATTAGCGTGTCAATGTAAACATTTTGACGGTGTTTAATTACAGATAAGTGCCTAATATATAAAAATACCGAGTGATCAGCTCGGTACTTTTTGTTTTACTCCTGCAGAGAGTAAAAATGAGGAGATTTTGTAAGATAATCTTGTTTGGCAAGCTACCTTACGGTTTCCTTGGTCATCTTGTCTAATTCTTTTCGTATTTTGACAGGACAACGTTCGGAGTTTAGTAAGTTTTCGTTTTTCGATTGCTTACTGTGTTCAACTTAGCATAAGCTATATGACGCTGTCAAGTATATTTTGCAGATGTTTCAAAATTGTTCAAATAAAAATGGAGCCGCCTGTCGGGCTTGAACCGACGACCTGCTGTTTACAAAACAGCTGCTCTACCACTGAGCTAAGGCGGCAACAGAACTTATTCTACCAGATGAACACCAGAAGAAAAAGACTAAGATTTTATAAGTACAATGAACTCGAACTTATTTGGGGATAGGGCCATATTTGTTTGACTGTTTTTCACCTGGGATTAAACCCAGAATTAGAAATAAAGGTGTCCATAATGCTATAGCCATAATTAGTATAGGATATTTACCGATATCATTAGCCCGCTGTCTTACTTGACTCATTATGAAAACAAGCCATGTAAGTCCAACTATCATAGAAAGCACATACCCTATGTGCTATATGGAATTATTTTCTGGAAATATGTATGCCAACCGATAAAGCGCAAAAATAGCAAAGTAGCTCAAAGCTACTCTTATGTAATATGTTTTTCCATTAATTCGCGTATTAAAACTGTACATTAATGAATATTATACTCGCAAGTCTGACTAATTTACAGGGTGTAGGATTCGAAGACTGCTAACATAGATGGTGATGCGAAGTCTGATTACGCATCACGTTAAAGACTCGCATAAAGACAACGTCTTTCCTCGACACAATAACGAGATATGTGTTATTTCTTACGAAGTTGTTCGTTGACTTTATCTATTCGTACTCGAATCCAGCCTAGTTGAAGCACTATGACACCTAATAGAATTATGATCGCAAGTTCCATTACTAACCTTTCATTACATTATTTATATATGGTTAGTATATAGGATTCGAAGGCTGCTACAACAAAGTTGTAGTCGTAGGTTCGAACTTAAAACGCAGAACTAATTAAAAAAGACCGAACGATGTCAGTCTTTTTTAATTGGTGCAGGGTGTAGGATTCGAACCTACGAAGGCATAAGCCAACAGATTTACAG
>CAZLLY010000008.1:0-18800 GCA_964560755.1 uncultured Candidatus Saccharibacteria bacterium
CCCAGCGACCATGGGAGCTGGGTTGGCGTTAGTCAAGGTCGAATCCCTCTCAGTATTGTTAATCCGCAAGGCTAGGCTCTATTTCTATGGGTTGGTTATCCTCGGCAAGAGGTTACGGATGGTAGGGTTTGTCATTTCGCTGCGCTATACTATAGGGGTAAGGAAACACATGAAGATTTTAGCTATAGCCGATAGGCGACCAAAACTCGATATCATAAAAACAGTGCAAGATGCAGGTGTAGATCTGGTAGTTACTCTCGGCGATCTAACACGTGAAGACATTCTGCAGCTCGAGCAGATTACGCACATACCCAAGATTGGTGTATATGGCAATCACGACAGCGGGACATATATGCCAGAGCTGGGTATCATGGATATGCACCTCAAGATTTGGGATTACGCGGGGGTGCGTTTTGGAGGTTTCCAGGGGTGTGTACGGTACAAAGACAATCCAGATGCCATCATGTGTACACAGCAGGAGGCATCCGCCTTGCTCGCCAATTTCCCCTCTGTCGATGTCTTTTTGACCCATTGTCCGCCCCGTGGAATCAATGATGAAGACGAAATAGCCCACCAAGGTTTTGATGCGCTTCGTGCATACATCGACGAGTATCACCCGCGGTTACTTTTGCATGGGCATACGTACCCAACAGATGAAACTCTTGTCACGCAACACGACGGTACCCGCATAGAGTACGTTTTTGGGTATAAGATTATTGAAATATAACTCACAAAAATAGCCACTTGAACTAGTTGATAACCAACAAAATATTGAAGATGTCTATACTTCTATCCTATCAACTACACTCCGCAGATCATTTTGGGGTCGAGTTGTACCCCCTACTAACCGCATAACTATCTCAGGGTGTGATTGAAGAACTTTAGCGGCGAACTGATCTGCGCGTGTTTCAAACTTAGACCCGCGATGCATATGGACGACTGCGTCAATTAGCTCATCCATAGATGAAATGTCCACAGGAATGCCCACGTGATCTGAGTATTTTATTGAAGCGTACTGTCGGAAGGCTTTCCAATTATTGATAATGTAAGTTTTATATGGATGATTGTTGGATACTAGGTGGCACGCCACCAGTTTTCCGATATGGTGTCTCTCACTTTCTATGCGATGGTCACGTAAGTATTCTTCTGGAGTTTTGCCCATACCTTCGTGATCCATGTAGTCAAGCGTATGACCCATCTCGTGGATGGCCGCATGTACATAAACTAACTCAGGAGTTACTTCGTCTGGTTTAATACCTAAAGGTTCTGCAACGATTGCGATGGCTTTAGGAGAATGGTCAATAAATTTTTTAAAAAGTGCTAGTGTATTATCTGAGTCGGATAATCTAACATGGACCTCATGTCTACCTGCTTCCCCGGCTTTTATCCAAGAAGGTCTTGCGAATGCAAAGCTAGTGACTTCTGGCTCGGTTATCGGCACTATTTCGATGCCGGTGAGCCTTGAGTCTACACTAATTGCTACTATATAGGCATCTGCTAGTAACATACCTAATTCGGTCTGACGTAGAAGCGTTTCATTCGCCCTCATTTGATCATAGTGTTGCTCTTTTTCGAAAGACATAGTGTTTTATTTTAGAATTAACACTAGATATAATAGCAAAGAATTGTATTTCTGTCAATTTAAGATATAAACTACATGCGGTCGGGGGCGTGGATGCCGAGGAGGGTGAGGCCTTTTTTGAGGGTATCAGCATAGGTCTCGACCAAATGTAGGCGTAGGGCTTCCCTGCTATCGCCGATGACACGGTTGTTTTCGTAAAAACGGTTGAATGTTTGGGCCAGCTCATAGAGATATGTACAGATGTGGTGCGGCATTAGCTCGGCAGTGGCGCGGTCGATGACCTCTGGGTATTCGGTTAGTTTGCGTGCGAGCGTGCGTTCGTCGGGCTGTAGGGCGTCATCAGCCGCAATGTTAAAGGGTTTTTCCTCTAGCTCAGTTTGGCCGACAGGTGCGGCGTCGACCTTGCCTAAAATGCTCCGTGCTCGGGCGTGGGCATACTGCAGGTACGGGCCACTGTTGCCCTCGAGTGCGATAGATTCGGCGGGGTCGTAGACGATATCGCCACCAATGCGGTTTTTTGTGAAGGCATATTTTACCGCGGCTAGGACGGTTTCCTCTGTTGATTTTACCCCATTAGCGTTTGCGGCGGTGCGTGCGGCTTCCAAAATGTCGAGGGCGCTGATGATATTTCCCTTGCGGCTGCTCATTTTGACGCCGCCCTGGAGTTTTACGACACCGTGGGTGATGTGCTCGGTGCGCTCTGCGGCGGCTGGTTCAATCTGGGCGATAGAGGCCAGAACCACCTGCATGTACTGGGACTGTTCGTTTGCGGTGATAATGATGTTTTTGTCGAAATGGTAGTCGCGCCATTTGGTTAGACTGAGCCCCACGTCTTTGGCTTCGTATGTAGGCAGGCCTTCCCTGTTGATAAAGACACGGGTGTGCAAACCAAGGTTTTCGTCGCCGCGGAAGACGACCGCGCCGTCACTTTCTGCGTATACGCCCTTTGTGAGCCCCTCTCGCACGGTTTGGAGCCCGAGTGGTGCAACTTCACTTTCTGGTATGAAACGCGCGAATGGCACGACCTGGAGCTGTGCGTAGAGTTCTTTGAAATACTGGTAGCTCCAATCGCGGCAGGTCCAATATATCTGAGCAAATGGCGACGCGTGATCGTCGGCGCTATGAACGGCGTAGATGCGTTTGTTGACCACAGTTATTTCGGCTTTGGCCGCCTCGTCGTCCTCGTAGGCATTGTTGCCCTCGACATACCGCTCGCCGAGCCACTTGGGGCGGTCGGCTTCGGTGATCTCGTTGAGTTTATCGGGGCGTTCCCCACCCATCCACTTATCTATCGCCCACATACTTTTGGCGGCATGGAGTCCAACATCGCCACCAAAGTTTAGGCGAATCGTATTGGCGCCGGCGTTTTCGATAAGCCGTGCAATGGTGTCGCCAACAAGTGTCGTATACAAGTGCCCGGCATGCAGCGGCTTGAATGGATTTGGGTCGCTATACTCTACTAGCACTGTCTGGCCAGCATGCGACGGCTGCGTGTCTGCCGACACATTTTGGAGTATCGTCCGGTCGGTCAGTTTGAGGTTGATGAACCCTGGGCCTGCGATGGTCGTGCTAGAGAGTTCGTCGAACTGCATACTACTCACGAGGGCCTCAGCGACTTCACGGGGGTTTTTACCGAGCTGTTTGCTGAGTTGCAATGCAACATTCGTAGCGTAGTCACCAAAATCTTCGTCGGGCCGAGTCAACTCAATGGTTACATCGACGCCAAACATGGTACGTACCGCCTCGGCGACACGCGTTTCTAACTCCTGCTTCATGCTACCAGTATAACAGATAGCCGCGGATAGTTTTTAGCCTAACTCGACTTTGAGTTTCTCGACTAGCCCTACGGGGGTTGGGTCGATGCCGTTCAACAGGCCGAGGTAGATCGTGACGAAGTCGCCGAGTGCCGTAGCCCAGACGAGCTGTTGCAACAGCGTATCGCCAACTGGGGTAATGACGAGGGGTGCGGGCCTGAGTCCCGACAGCAGCTTTTCGCTAACTTCAAATCGTTTCTGGATGCGTGGGTGCTCGAGGTTTGAGCGGATTTCAACGACGGCAAATGGTTTGTCTACGGGGTGGCTCGACCAGCCGATGAACTCATTGTGGTTGAACTCGGGATAGTAGTTGCACCAGGCTGTGTTTTTGGCATTTTCGTTGCTGGCAATCTTCCATTTGTTGGCTGCCGAGAAAAACTTTGGACCACTGTAAATAACGGGAGTTTTGCCCATGAGTTCGAGCGCGATTTGTTTTGCTTGGTTCTGTGAAGTTGGGACTTCTGGCCCCCAGGCTGCAACAAACTGTTTGAGCCACTCGCCAACTGTCTTGAGTTCGCTAACATCGGCGACACAAACGCCTAGTGGTGCCAAGATCGACATAAAGGCGTTGACGAAATAAAACGTTGCCATGCGGGGTTGAATGCCACTGGGGATTTCAAAAAGTGGGTAGTTTTTTTCGTGGGCAATGTCAGCCAATTTGCCGCCAGCTGCTACCACGACAATCTGTGCGCCCTTGGCTTCGGCTTTTGCAAGGGCCTCGAGAGTTTCCTCGGTGTTGCCCGAGTAGCTTGATGAAATAAACAAAGTATTGGGGCCGACGTAGGCAGGTATGTCGTAGCCGCGTACGATCTCAAAAGGTATGGTCAGCTCTGGCCAGGTGCCGAGAACTACTCCGGGCAGGGCCGAACCACCCATACCAGCTAGAACAACGTTGTTTACGTCGCCGGAGGGGACGAATTGAGCACTAAACTCCCGCGCAAAGTAGTCGCATTGTTTTGCCGCAACCCCTAGGGCGTCTTCTTTATCACGTTCGTGGATTAGTTTTAGATCATCTAACATGGGTGCCTCCTCGTTTGTCTAGTATTAGCATAAAAACTTTGATACCATACCCATTGTAGATTGAAAAACGCTAATTGGGAATGCTGTTCGTGAACGGCATAGGGGGTGGCATGATATTTGGACAACAAGACACGCAGGCAAGTGGTGTAACAACGGGGTCTGCAGATGACGGAGCTGCGTCATTTACTGCAGGTGCACAGCCAAGCACGATAGTGGCACCAGCCGAGCCTGTAACAGAAGCGCCAACTGCCCCTGTAACCACAATTATCGACGAAGATGAATCGCCCAGCGCCCTGCAGCAGGATACGGCGCCCTATCTCGACGCGGTTGAGCAGCCCGACCTTACGGCCGAAATTCCATCGCTATCAGATGAAACGGCCGCTACCGACGATGCATTTAGTGCTCCAGCGCCACAACCCGTCGCAGACCCAATTGCTTCTGCTCCACTTCCCTCGGACGACGCCACACAGACCGTTCCGCAAGACGATGACGCTGCGCCAGTTAGTGCTGGTGCCGATGCCGACCTACTCGTCCTGAAACAGCAAGCTTTGAATGACCTAGGCCCCTTGGTCGATCACCTTGATCAAACGCCAGAGGAAAAATTCCGTACAACCATGATGATGATTCAGAGCACTGACAACCAAGCGTTTATAAAAGACGCCTATGCCGCTGCACAGGCGATAACAGATGACAAAGTTCGCGCACAAGCATTACTCGACGTTGTAAACGAAATCAATTATTTCACGCACCAAAAAGACCAAGCGTAGACACTGCTTCTGAGCTGAGGATACCGTAAGGAGCATGAAACACTCGTGCCTACATACAAACCGCAGCTCTAATTCCCGTCATTCCCATGAACATGGGAATCCGTCATAGTTTTAACGTAGCTTATAGCTACGTTAGTAGGTGCAAGACCCCCGTGTACGCGGGGGTGACGAAGGTTTTAGGTTTAGATGTAGTACCTATGCCAGCCAGACGGCGTTACCCTGCCCTACCGTTTATACATCAACAATGAGCTATTTAGAGGCCGCTGAGGCTCGAAAAGCGTTTATGCTCGTCGTCTAGACGACTTCGCTGCTCGGTAGCCTCCTGGAGGCTCCTACGCGTGTCTGCGACGATATTTTTTGGCGCATTGCTTACATATGCTTTGTTTACGAGCCGTGATTCCAGTGCGCTGATCTGAGCGTCGACCGACGTAATCTGTTCGGCCAATTTGCCGAGATGGGCAGTCGCGATGTCGGCGTTGATATCGAGCCAGCAGCGGTATTTTGTGCTTGTCAGGTGTAAACCATTGCCATCCTCGACCTCTATAACCCCTGCTAGCCCGCTCATACGGGCGATTAGGTCTGCATTAGCGGTCAGGAATGGAACGTCGGTGTAATAGAGCTTGGTGCCGCGGACGCCCAGGCTTTTGGTGATGGCCCTCGCCTCGGTGATGATAGCCTGCAGCTCGGTAAATTCATCGACGCGCTTTTGGTCGATGCGCAGCGTCTCTGGCCACTCTTGGACGGCCAGGATACTCGTACCGGTGAATGGTAACGCCTGCCAGATTGTCTCTGTCAAGAACGGCGCAAAAGGATGTGCTAACCGGAGTACATGGTCGAGTACACGGGCCAGAACTTCTTTGTTCTCGCTGTTTTTGCTTGCTTCGACGTACCAGTCGGCGACGTCATCCCACACAAAGTGGTACAGCGTCTCGTATGCTTCAGCAAAACGGTATTCTTCGAGGTAGTCACCGATGGTTTTTGTTGCTAGGTTCAGCCGTGAAAGTATCCAGTGTTCAGCACTTGTTTCGGCACGCACACGGCCCTCGTGGACGAAGTCTTCACCGAGCTTATCACCGATGTACCGTGCGATATTCCATAGTTTGTTACAGAAATTACGCGCTTCTTCGATGCGGCGTGGGTCATAGCCACGGTTGACCGCTGGCGATCTTCCGGCAATGATGCCCATGCGCAGCGCATCAGAGCCATATTTGTCTACGACTGGTAGCGGGTCGACGACATTACCGATGCTTTTGCTCATTTTACTGCCGTCCTCGGCCATGACATAACCATGGATGTAGACGCTTTCAAAGGGGATAGATTTGGTGATGTATAACCCTAACATGATCATACGGCTGACCCACGGGTACAAGATTTCCCCGCCCGTCTCCATGAGACTCAAGGGGTAATGATGCTTAAAGTCGTCCGTACCAAGCCCGAGCGTGGCATAGGGCCACGAGCTGCTACTGAACCAGGTGTCGAACACGTCTGGGTCGCGGCGGTAGGTTTTGCCGTCGACCTCAATGGTGTGCTCCCCTACCCGCTCGTCGTATATCCAGTCGTCAGTGTCATCGATGTTTTGAAAGGCCGGTATCGGGATGCCCCAGGCAATCTGGCGGCTGATGTTCCAGTCGCGTAACCCCTCGAGGTACCCGACAAGTTGGTCGCGTTTCGCTTCTGGGTAAAAGGTTATCTTCCCTTCCCTCAGTACCTCGATGGCGGGTTTTGCGAGTGGCTGCATGTTTATAAACCACTGATCCATCAACATCGGTTCGATAGTAGTGCCACATTTGTAACACGTACCGATGCGAGTTTCGTAGTCTTTGTCGATTTTCTCGATAAGACCCATCGCCTCCATCTTTTTGGCGACGGCTTTTCTCGCTTCTAGCACGGTCATACCCTCGAACTCACCGGCGTGGTGGTTCATGGTGCCGTCGTGCTCGATAACGCGTACGGGTTGAAGGTTGTGTCGCTGGGCGACCTCCCAGTCGTCAAAAGAGTGAGCTGGCGTGATCTTTACGACCCCTGTTCCAAACTCTCTGTCGACCATTTCGTCAGCAACAACGCGTACCTCAAACGGGCCATTTACGCCCTCGATTGTCACGGTTTTCCCCACCCACTCTTTGTAACGTTCGTCATCTGGGTGGACCGCAACGCCAGTGTCGCCAAACTTTGTTTCTGGGCGGGTTGTCGCTAGGACAAAAGGACCGTATTTTATGTAGTACAGCGCTGTTTTTTCGGTTTCAAACACGACTTCGACGTCGGCAAAGCCTGTACGGTGGTGAGTGCAATAGTTAACCAGCCTTTCGCCCCTGTAAACAAGCCCATCATCCCATAGTTTTTTAAACGTTTTGTACGCCTGAGAGACGATTTTTTCATCGAGTGTAAACGTAAACCGACTCCAGTCGCAACTAATGCCAAGTCGCCTAAACTGTGTCTCAAAACTTTGACGGTTTGCTGCCACGAAATCATAAATATTGCCGTAGAGCTCTTCACGTGAAAAGTCAAAACGGCTCTTGCCTTCTTTGGCTAGGTGTTTTTCGTATACAGATTGAGTTTCGAACCCTGCGTGGTCTGCCCCTGGTAACAGCAGCGTGTTTTTGCCGCGCATACGCTGGTAGCGGGTTGGGATATCCTCGAGTGCAGCGGTTAACGCATAGCCGATGTGCAGGTTGGCATTGGCATTTGGTGGTGGCATGACGATGGTGTAGCTCTTCCCTTTTCCGCTTGGCTGGAATACCTGCGCCTGCTCCCAAAGTTTGTAAATGTCACCCTCATATTGGCCTGGTTCATACGTTTTCGATAATTGCATCTATCTATTCTACCACCTCTGTTACAGATACCAAAACATAATAATTTCACCACCGAGACGAGATAGCATAGGTCTATGGTTAGGATGATAATTTGTTTTGCATTACATCAGGAGTGAGCGTAGAGAAAGTCATTATGACAGTTACAACACCTTCAGACCTATACGTATATCGCTCAATGCTCAGGCCTGAGTTTTCCTTTCAAGGCATACAAGTTGAGCTCCAGTTGCAACGAATTTGAACCATTTGGACGGGTCTTATGCAGTGGTAGCTGGGATACCAGGCTATATGTAGTCAGAATAGCTGAAGAAATTTTGCTTGGCTGCATGTAATGAGACGGTGGCATTCCCTGATATGAGGTGAGCAAGTACTATCCTTGGTTAAGTTTTATGAGGAAATCCTATGTGATTACTCCTGTCATGCCCGAACTCAAGTGGATAGGGTATACATATCAACAACATACATTTGAGATATTGCAAATAATGCGTCGGTATGATATAATTCCATCATTAGTTTAGTTATTAAGTATTAAGGGAAGGTTCACAAGTGAAACACTATACTTCAACTCAGGTATATCGATCTCTCATACTATCAGCATTTTCAGCACTACTTATTGGTGTTGTCGCATTTTGTGCTCCACGCGGCGCAAATGCAGTTACTATGGAGAATATCAGGAGCTACGCTTGCTCAAATGTCAGTGTACCCAGTGTTGTTTACAAGGATAAGGGTATATATACGGCAAAGGTCTCTTACAAGAACACAAGCAACTATGCAACAACTTTTACAGCATCAAACACCAATCCAGTCATGTTTATAAAATCGGGTAGTACTATAGTTGGCGGAGATACACCAGTGTCGCCGACAAGTTATTCGGTTGGTCGTGGTGGAGCATTTACCGCAACCTTTACGAGCGGTACGGGAAACTTTACTCGTGGTAAAACATATTCATTCAAATTTGTGTTGTACGAAGCATCAAGCAATAACTCTCTGTACCTCATGTCGGGTACCCCTTGCACAAAATCATTTACTGTCAAGTAGTGTCTCAGTGCTACTTAGGTAAGTATCAACGGCCTACATACTCAGGTTGGGGGCGATTTCTAGGGAGTATGGGTCTGCAGCGGGGCGGCCATATTTCATGTGAAAACAGCCGAGGGTGGCGATCATAGCCGCATTATCTGTGCAGAGGCGCCTATCGGTGTAGGTGATAGCTATGGGAAGTGCATCTGCGAGCATCTGGCGTAGGGCAGGGGACGCGGCGACGCCGCCCGCTATCACGACACTCGATGGGCTGAATTCGTCATAGGCCTGTACCGTCTTGTCGACGACCGTTTCGATGGCAACGCGCTGAAAACTGGCTGCAAGGTCTGCTTTTTGCGCTTCGCTCAGTCGTGCGGCGATATCTTTGCTTGGGAAGCTAAAATCTTCGCCGATCAACTGTTGTGCGGCGCGAAGTACAGCCGTCTTTACCCCCGAAAAACTAAAGTCATAATTTGCCGGGTGTTTTTTTGAGTCTCGAGCAGCTAGGGCAGGAGATTCGGCCCGAAGTTTGAGCAGGGCGGGCGAACTGGTGGTCATGGAGGCTTTTGGTAGCTGTACGGCGTTGGGGTTACCTTCGACTGATTTTTTTTCGACGCTCGGACCGCCAGGGTAGGGAAGCCCGATGATTTTCGCAACCTTGTCAAAGGCTTCGCCGATGGCATCGTCTTGGGTTTGGCCCAGGAGGGTGTAGTCGAAATGATCTCGGAACAGGGCTAGCTGGCTGTGTCCACCGCTCACGATGAGGGCGAGTAGTGGGAAGGTTGGTTGTGCGGCGGGAAGCACATAGTCGGCCAGAGGAGCTACTGGTTCAGATGCTCCTCTTTCGTTACGCAGCGGCAACGAGTCAACACCCGTTAAAAAGTTGGCATAGACATGGCCTTCGACGTGGTTAACAGCATAGAGTGGTTTGCCGTGGACGATAGCGAGCGTGCGCGCTGTCATGACGCCGATAAGCAGGCTGCCACCAAGCCCCGCGCCGTACGTGACGGCGATAGCGTCGATATCGTCCCAACTGCAGCCTGACTCGGCTATGGCCTGCGTGATAACGCCGTTGATGCACTCGATATGACTGCGAGCTGCAATCTCGGGTACGACACCGCCGTACTGCGCGTGCAAGTCCATACTGCTGTTTGTCACAACAGATAGCAGCGTATCGCCATCTCTGACAACCGCCGCAGATGTCTCGTCACAGCTAGATTCAATTCCCAGTACTATCATCGGCATGATTATAGCACAAATAGATGCCCCAAACACTTAAAAAACACTTCAAATGAGTAATACTACTTTAAACGTTATATCTGTTAGCTGCTGGTATTACAACGTTTCAAATACGTTTATGATGCTGCTTACGATTTGAACTGTTCGTTATCGATCGGTTTGGCGTAGTAGTATACAAACTTGCCTTCGCGCACGGGGAATACTATCCCCATTTTTTGGAGCTGCTTTAGGTCGGTAAGAGCAGTCTGCAGGCTGATGTCGTTGAGGTTACTATGCGATGTCATGCTAATGCGGTGGTGCGTGTTTGAGAGCAAATAGTGCACGGCCTGCTTTTGGCGGTCGTTTAGGATACCTTTCGACAGGAGCATGCGGTCTACCTGGCGGTTTTCTTCCTGCTGTTTTTCGACGTAGTCGAGGAAGTCGTCGAGGGCTTGGTCTATCTTTTGCATGTGGTAGTCGTAGAAGTAGGTAAAATCGTTGTCATCCTGCTCGGTGTAGACATAGGCGTCGCTATACTGGATAGGTGCGCGTTTGATGACGGTAGAAATGGGGATAAACGTGGCAAGCCAGTAGCCTTTTTTGAGCAAATACCAGTAGAACAGTGCCCTCGCAACCCTGCCGTTGCCGTCGACAAAGGGGTGAAGGTAACCTATCCAAAAATGCAGGCAGATTGCTTTAACGATAGGGTGCATGAAATGCTCGGGGTCATCTTCGTTGGCAAAGTCGATCAGCCGCTGCAGCTCGGCAACCAAAAAGGCGTGTTTTGGTGGAATGTAGGTGGTAACGGGCGAAAGCTCGGGGCCGATGGTCACGTCGTCATCGTCATTCCGCCAGCGTCCGATTTCCTCGGCTTCCATCGTGTGCTCCGAAAGGATGTGGTGCATTTCGAGCAACAGCTCTTGGCTCAAGGGGACGTCTTTATAGACCTCTGTTAGCTTCGTCATCATCTGGTAGTTATTGAACGCCATCCATTCGTCTTTGCCCTGAGGAGTTCTGTTTTCGGCGATCATTTCTTTGGCTTTTTTCCGCGTCACGCTGGCACCTTCGAGCTGACTCGATGCAATAGACTCCTCGATGATGCCTCTGGTCAGAAACGTTTGCTGTTCGCTGGCGCTCATGCGAACGCGGCTGGTCATAAACTGACCACCCATATAGAGGTCGAAACGGTTCAGTAGTCGGTCGGTATAGCTGAGGCGCATCCAGTGAAAATGCTCGTGTTTTGGTGTGCGCATCGGTAGGCTCTGGGCACTACCAGTGCGCATGTCTTTTGCAAGGACCCAGGCTTCCTCTGGAGTGAAACCTTCGGGCGGCATGATAAAACGAGCCTTTTCCCAAGGAAGGTAGACGGGGTAGTTTATCGACTGCATATAGCTGAATACCGCTTTTCTTTTGGAAAAATAGCGGTCGTAGAGCGTACTGGTGTCGATACGGCTGAGGTCGGGTTTGCGGATATGTTGAAAGTCCATACAGGCACTATAACGTTTAAGACTATCATTGTAAATAGCAGTATCGATTTTAAACGTTTATTCATATGCATATTTCTGTATACTGAAGGACATGAATATGCGAAAACTCGTTAAAGCGGTTATCCCCCGCGGACTGTTCCAGAAAATTGAGCCGATCGGGCACCTGACAGAGGCGGTCTTTTGGAATGTGCTTTATGGCTTTCCGGGTAGAAACATGAAGGTTATCGGGGTGACGGGTACGAACGGCAAGACCACGACGACGTATCTCATACACCACATGCTGGTTGCTGCAGGCTACAATGCGGGGCTTATGACAACGGTTGCCTATGGTGTAGGCGACGACATCAAACAACAAATGCACCACTACACCAATGTGCCCGTCCGTGAACTGATGCAGCGCCTCAAATGGATGCGTGCTCAGGGGATGGACTGGCTGGTGCTCGAAACCACCTCGCAGGCGCTTGTACAACATCGAACCTGGGGTGTGCCCTATAGTGTGGCCGTCATGACCAATGTGACGCACGAACATCTCGACTACCACAAGACATTCGAACGGTACGTTGTGGCTAAAAAACGGCTGTTTCAGCTAGCTGAGCGCAACAAAAAAGGGTTACAAGTCGGGATCGCCAATGCAGACGACCCCGTTGGAGCAGATTATGCATCGGCGACGAGCAACCCGGTGTTATATGGTGTCGAAAACGGCGAAATTCGTGCAGAGGACATACGTCTAACAGCGCAGGGCGTCGAGTACCGCGCAGTATCGAGCGACGTGACCTACCTCATAAAAAGCGCTCTAGCAGGTAGTTTTAACGTATATAACACGCTTGCCGCCGTCTGTGTTGGCCGCACACTGGGGCTTTCAAAAGACCAGATAGAACAGGGGATTGCCTCGCTACAATCAGTCGAGGGACGTATGGTGACGGTCGATGAAGGTCAGCCGTACGGCGTGATTATCGACTACGCACACACGCCAGATAGTTTCGAGAAACTATTTAAAGACCTGCGGCCGATAGTAACGGGCAGAGCAGGGAAGGCTGGCCGGAACCTACGCAGACGTCGTTGTGCTGACCGAGGAAGACGACCGAGATTGTGATGGCGGTGAAATTCTCGAGGAAATCGCAAGTGGTGCCGAAAAGTCAGGGAAAAAACGAGACAGCGACCTGTTTCTCGTACATGACCGCACAGAAGCGATCGCTTTTGCCATTAGCCAGGCGGCGTCGCCAGATGACACGGTACTGCTACTCGGCAAGGGACACGAAAAAACCATCGAGCGAGCCAACGGCGAAAACCCCTGGGATGAACTAGGCTCGGCCGTAGACGCCATCCGCGCTCGGCTATAAATGTACCTATTCGGATACGTCTCAAAGTTGATTTAGCGTTGTAGAGACTTAACTGCTGTCAGACAGTACCCTACCGTAGACCAGGTTCCAGTGGCGGCAAATGTTGCCAGGCTCACTCGCCCTGCTACGGTCGCAATTTCCTTTAACTCGGGCAAATCAGCTTGCTCGGCGTATTCTGTAACAAGCTGTGCCCCCAGATATATGCCCTGTGTAAGCTCGGCAAGTTTGCCTGACGGTGAGGTGTGAGTTTCGGCCCCGTTCCATTGTGCGATGCCGATGGCTGTAGCATTCCCGGCTTTACGGAGTGCGATGGCCGCTCCTATGGCGGGTGGAACGAGCCCCTTTTTCACCGTGAGGTATACGAGAGGGATCCCGCGTAAGAGGTCCAGGCCAGGGTCCAATTTCTCGCCGAACGGGCTTTTGGTACCTGTTACGTCTGCAACCTTGCCGTTAAACAAATCCCACGAAACACTGCCGAGTATCTTTGGTACGCCGTTCAGGTAGTCATCTCGGCGTACGTCCAGGAAGCCGCTCCGAAAAACCCGTAGGGACAAGGCGTCGCCAATATTTGCCGGCGTTACTATGCCATTTGTAGCCGCCGCAAAGTGCTGAAAAATATTCCACTCATCTGGTGAAACGTGCTCCCAGTCGGCAATGCCGTCTTTTGGCCGATGTAAATCCATAGATTGAGAATACCGAAAAAACGACAAAAGAAAAGATATTTTCAATAATTACAACATTAGCCGATAGTTAGTGTCGTGCAGCGGATATTATTATCTATTGCGTATCGAGGTAAGATTTTGACGTATAGAACTCATTTACATAACAAGCAATGCGGTGTACAGTCAGAGGTAAAGACGCCGACATAGATAGATCTAATGTAGTCAGTATGAGCAGAAAAAATATCTCAGCAGAAGTTGCGCCATCAGTTTTTGAATCAACCGAATTACCAGATGGAGTCATGAGGGTGGTCCGAGCGGTGATTCTTACTGATATTGATAGCCGGCCACATGTTCTTATGGGGTATACCGGTTCGAATCCTCGACGGCCCAAAAAGCGCAATAAACTTGAGTTCATTGGCGGCCAGCAGGATCCCGGACATACTCTTATCGAGACGATCATTAAAGAAGTGTTAGAGGAAGCGCATATTAAAGTGGAACCACCAGAATCGGGTATCTTTCTTGGGGCTAGCATTCTTAAAGATGAATCAGGTAGTCCTCATGGCGGTAAGACACTGGAGCAGTATGGCTTTGCTATCAAAATCTCAGATGCATGCACACCAGTATCAGGTGATGAGCATGATCATGTTAGTTGGATACCGCTTGGACGGGTAGTCTATGAATCTGGTATTTCGAAATTTTATCGTTCGGATACCCATCAGCTATTAGCAGGATTAGCAGCTCATGACCCGAATTTTGCTACAGCCTTAACGACGAAGCAGCTGTCAAATCTCGGCGTTAGTTAGCTTGAGTGGTAAACAATTGTTTGTGCTGACTCAACTATAACCGTGCAAGCTGTGTACCGGGCGAAAAGAATAGAACAGGAAAGAAAATTGCGCATATTAGAATGTGGTGATATAATAATATGATATGAATGAGTTATTACGTCTGGGTATTGCCCCATCACGGCGGTTAGTGTCGGAATCAATTTGTCGAATCACCGATATTGCAGAATATTTTAATCCGGTTCTCGATGTTCGTATCATCGAGATACCTTCTCAATATATAGAAACTCATAAATTGCTAGAAACAAATGGCATATCGGTCCCGCGATCAATTGAGACGACAGGCGAAACAATGAAATTACAGATACCTTCTGGGTCGCAAACTATTCAACAAGTGCTAAAATCGATAGCGACCGATACAAAGCGGTACTCACCATTGTTTGAAGGGATAGGTATACAACTAGACAGGGCGCAAAGTGCCGGGTTTGGGTTTAGGTCAATGACAGAAGATAGAACTCTACTCGGAAGTATAATATTCTCGCCAATCGAGAGAGGGCCTGTCAGAGATTCGATATTTTTCGTGCCGCCATACCCACTCCTGAAAGGTGAAACAATTGAGAACACGTCACATAACATTAGTTCAGAGCTGATGAACTCAGGACATTTCTCAAAGAGTAATGCACGAGAGCTAATGTTTGCTCTCATGCTTGGGGTTGGGAAAAATACAGATGCCGCAGTATAGTCGATCAGTATACGCAGAGAGGCTTGAGATATTTCAAACAGACATCGCATCACTTACTCTTTCTGATACTCGACCGATGCCGGATTTTACGTCACTAATCAACCACGATGGTAAAGAACCAGATCAATGTGAGCTTATACCGGGGTTCTATCTCAATTCAAAAACATTTAATAATCTCGCAAACAGAAACCCAGTCGGAACTTCACTAACGATGACTCCAGATGATGCACAGAAGGTAACGCGCGAAGACTCAAGGCATCAGGTTTTTCTTGGTTATCTAGACTTTCTTCAAGGTGGCAGTATTCAATATGAGGCAAACATTGCAGTAAAATCGCAGAAAGCCGAGTTAAAAGAACTTGCGTATTATCAGTTGCTTGGTGCATTAGGTGTGTCTACCTTTAAGCCATTTGGGTTTATTGTCATGCCGAATGGCAATCAGCACCTTCTTACAAAGGTCCGTAAATCAGTGAAAACCATTGATTCGACCGAATGGTCACTGTTGACTCAAGATGAAATGTGGGAAACTGCACGTGCTGGGATAGATACTATGCTGCTTCTCAATAGGCACATGCTTTTTCAGGGTGATCTTGAGTTTAGGAATGTAGCAATTGGCGATTTTGCTGAACCAGTTGCAATTGATCCAGAGTTTATGACTAGCTTACGTGACATTGGTGATGAGTTGAAACATCACATCGAAGACCCAAATAGTATGCAGACTTCCGAAGCTAAAATCTGCCTGCGAGCTATTGCTAATAAAATGGGAGCTGATTTTACGGCACTTACTACATCCACTAAAGCACTTATATTTCCTTCGCTATCCGAGGCAGGCAGACCAGCGAGTCCGGGCGCTATCTTTAAGAAGCTCAAGCGACACTACTACGAACCCTATAGACGAGGTCTAATGGAAATGAGGTCCCCATATCAGAAAGTCCTATTGCACGCATATGATGTACTCCTTGCAAAGAGGAGAGAAGAAGTAAAGAACGGTGTGATATAATCGAGTTCCGTAAAATTAGCTGATAGTTAGTGTCGTGCAGCGGATATAGCCACCGCCTTTGGCGAGTTCGGAGATTTCGGGTGTGACAACAGAGAAACCGCGTTTTTTGAGCTCTGCTGCAAACAGTGGCACACGGGCGCTCATTATCACCGTCTCGCCGGTACTAACGAGGTTACAGGCAAACGCCTCGACCGCCTCCTCGAGGCTTACCTCTACCTTTTCGACAGCGTCAAAGGCATGTAGCCTGTCCTGGCTTTCTGGCGTGAATGCCTCGGGGCACCAGGCAATAACTCCTTTTTGGCCCTCGGCCGGGTTTCTGAGCACTGCCAGGGCTAGGTCAATATCGTAAAAAAAGCTATCTGGCCAGCCTGAAGACTCGTTTATAACTGCCTGGCCATAGTCATCTAGCTGGGCGACAGTTTGCAGTGCGACTCGGGTAAACCCGAGCGTGTCGGCGGCAAACTGCTGCGCCGCATCGTCACTACGGTAGCCAAGGCCAGTAAATAGGTAATCACCACAAGAGAGGGCATCACCCTGACCCGAAAACCGCAAGCCTTCTGGTACACGCACAACATCTATACCGAGATCTGATAGTACTTTTTCGGCATAGGGCTCCTCGGCCTTACGTGCATTTGGCAGGCTTGCAAGCACGGCTTTTTTGCCCCGTACGAGTGCCCAGTTGGCGGTGTAGACACCGTCCTGGCAGTGCAGCGGCGCATCAACTTTCAACACTTCGACACCGGCCGACTCTAGCGCCTGACGGATTGCCTCATGCTCTAGCCTCGCTTTCTCTCGGTCGATCGACACAGCAGCATCCATAAAAGGGTTGATCGCCGCCGCGTCATCAAACCACTCCACCCCCGACATAAGCATTCTTCTATTCAACATAGCTGAGGGCAGTATACCAGCTCTTTCTGATGTTCATTACTTAACTAACATGTAAAGGGGCATTAGGGGGTATAGGTAAGAATGGTGCGTATCTTGGTAAAAAATTATTGAGTAGCCGAAGAACTTCTAATGCACTATAGCTCGTTCTTGCGAGCAGCTCGACCATTTCTCGCTTGCGCGAGTGCTTTGTCGGGAGCTGATGCATATAAGACAGGGTCGACATGCCTAGCATGAAAGAAATCTGCGAGACCACCCACTGCCAGTTCTCCAACATGGTTTATCGCGAGCTCCTCGGGTATCCCTGGCCATGTCTCGAGAACAGTTTGGACCAGCCCCAGTACCGAGAGTTTCCCCTCGAACTTGTACGGTTCACCTTCGAACATCCTGAGCGCCCGATTGGCCGAGTTATTTATCTCATCGTCTTGCCATGTCCATTGTCCCGTACGCCAATCCGGATCATGTATATTTCCGATGGTTACAAGCCTTGGGTTATCCAAAACAGCCTTGACAAGATCAGCAATACCGGTGGCAAATTCGCGCGTCCGATTCGCGCGTCGATGACCCTTGTAGCCTAGGTAATCAAGGTTGTCGAATATTATTAGTCCTCTATTGTCGCCAATCCGATTTTTGAATTGTTCAACATAACGCTGAGCATTCTCGAGCCCAGCCGCAGACCCGCCAACCACGTGAAGTGAGAGTGACATCGCAGGGGCATTGTTCGCAGCCCCGACTGCGAACATGAGGTCGTCAGAAAGGTGTGATTTACCACTCCCTGGTTCTCCCTCTACTAAAAGTCCCTGACTCCGCCTCTTCAGTGCTGCGTTTACAACAAATTGGGCTTCTGGGAATACAGTGGCATCCTGGTAGGTGATCTCGCTACCATAGTCTCTTGCATCTAGTGGTACGAACATCTGAACACCGTTGCCATTGCTCAAATCTCTGAGGTAGTAGTCATCATTTTGGAGGTAAGGGTATCTGTTTGATTCATACAGCATATCGCTATCATTATACATCATGATGTCTAATTTGTCAATAACGTGCACTGGTTTGATAGCTTCACAACCTTATCCTGAGTATACACGACTCACACCCGAGCCTTGTGACATGATTTGCACGCACCTTCAAAACAACTCATTATATCGCCGCACGAGAATATAAGTGCCAACTAGTCAGCCCTACTCGACTGTTCGACGAGGTAATCTATAATTATTTCGTTCCTGAGAATACGGTCAATAAGTTCGCGGCTAATCCCCGTGCCGGGGACAATAAAGACTGGTTCGGGCTCAGTCGGGTCATCCATGACAGGTTCTGACGCTTCCTCTGCCACCATATAGTCATGATATGCGACTGTCTCAAGCCGGAGTGAAAATTCTCGTGCCGTAGCGTCCTTGATAATCAGTGTAGTGTACAGTGGCATCGCGCCGGGTATTGCGACAAATTCCTCTGACGTATGCAGGACGGTAAATGGACTCTGTGGTAAGAACTCAGACATTTAGAAGCCACCTCGATTTCTTAGTATTCTACTTTTTTTATCACTAGACACCCGATCAATAACATTGATGACTTTTCCTTGGTTATTTTTATCACATGCCGCAACTTTTATGAACAAACGCTCAGGTGAGTCAGGTCTTGATGCCATTGTAAGATATACCCGTTGCCCACCTCTATTGCTCATAG
>CAZLLY010000008.1:18810-27153 GCA_964560755.1 uncultured Candidatus Saccharibacteria bacterium
AAGCCCACCAGGTAATGAATTAAATGCACTTACGAGTGGTGATGAGAAGCCGTCACTCACAAAGCCAGCTAGGCGAGAATACAGCATATTATTGGTGTTCTTATCTTGCTGGGTGGTCATCTTTGAGGCTGCGGCTATAAGGTCGGCGTGTGTGCCGACGGCACTGGCGAACAAAAAAGTTTCGCCGCCCTGCAGTGTGCAGCGAACTGTAGAAAGTTCAACCGGGCTATCAAGCCATGGCAGTTGCTCAGGAGAAACGAGTGACTTTTGCGGCAGTTGTTCGACACTGCTGTAGCCGGAGGGAAGTCTTAATTCTTGGGTTTGGAGGTGTTCTTGAGTCATTTTTGTTATAAGCTAGTTAGTACTGTACTTCATAGTAACACACTTATGCATTATTTGCAATGATATTATATCTCCAAAGCTTGCCTAGTAAGGCTTGACCTGGAATTGGAGTCGGGTATAGTGAGTGCTAGTCGTTGGCACTCTTTTGCGAGAAGTGCTAACGCTTGCATATATTTTGTCATTTTGACAGAGATGGGCTACTACACGCAGCCTCTGCAGCCACCTTCTGGCCTGGTTCAAAATGACGTCGAACAAGTAAATAACAGGAGGGAACTATGAGTACAGAAACAAAAGTGCCTATCATGCCACTAGCCGATTACGTCGTGGCACAGGCCGAAGAAGCCGCTACAAAGACCGCGAGTGGACTGTATTTGCCTGGCAACGCTCAGGAAAAACCGCAGGTGGCTAAGGTTGTTGCCGTGGCCGAAGGCGTTCGACAGATAAAGGTCGGCGACCGTATTATCTACAAAAGTTATAGCAACACCGATGTAAAAGTTGGTGGCGAAAACTATACGTTGGTACGCGAAGAAGACGTGATGGCCACCGTTGGCTAGATTAACAGTTAGCAATTAACAATTCACGAAAAGGTTTACGGTTAACGGTTATCCACCGGAAAAAAGCAAATAGCTCATCCATAGGTAATCGATAATGGTAAATCGGAAATGGAGTAAAGATGGGGAAGAAAGTATTTTACGATGATGATGCGCGCAGGCGAGTGCTGGCGGGTGCCGAGATTTTATACAACGCAGTCAAAACCACGATGGGTCCTAAGGGGCGAAACGTCGTTATTAGCAAAAGCTACGGTGCACCAAGTGTCACGCATGACGGCGTAACAGTAGCAAAAGGCGTCGAGATCGCCGATGTTGACGACGAAACACTAGGCTACAAAGTTGGCGCAGAGCTTATCAAGCAAGCTGCAAACAAAATGAATGACGCAGCAGGCGACGGCACTACAACGGTAACTGTCCTGACCTATCACATTTTGAACGAGGCAAACAAACTCATCGCCGCTGGGCACAACCCAATGTTGCTGCGAAAAGGCCTCGAGGCAGCCGCGCACCAGGTCATTAGCACCATTGAGGGGATGAGCGAAGACATCAAGGCAGATAAAAAACGCGTCGCCGAGGTTGCAACCATCAGCGCAGGCGACAGTGCCATCGGTGACCTTATCGCCGATGTTATGAGCAAAGTCGGTGAAGGTGGCATTGTGACTGTAGAGGAAGGACAGGGGCTTGCGCTCGAGAGCGAAGTCGTCGAAGGCTTTACCTTTGACCGCGGTTTTGTCAGCCCGTACATGGTGACCGACACGGCGCGCATGGAAGCGGCATATACCAGGCCGGCCGTTGTCATCACAGATAAGAAAATTTCGAACACGCAGGAGTTTGTTCCACTACTCGAAAAATTAGCGCAGGCTGGTAAAAAGGACCTGGTGCTTATCGCCGAAGACGTTGAGGGTGAGGCCCTTGGTATGCTCATTTTGAACCGACTAAAGGGTGCCTTTAACACTGTTGCCATCAAAGCACCTTCTTTTGGTGACCGCCGCAAAGACATCCTCGAGGATATCGCCGTTCTAACAGGGGCGCAGGTTATTACCGAAGACCGCGGCATGACCTTTGAGAATGTCGAGCTCGATGTCGTGGGTACTGCCCGAAAAGTTATCGTCAGCAAAGACTCGACGACCATCGTCGAGGGAGCTGGTAGGGCCGATGATATCAACGATCGACTCAAGCAAATCGGTGCCCAAATAGATGCAGCCACGAGCGAGTACGACCGCGAGAACCTCGAAAAACGCCGTGCCTCACTCAGTGGCAAGGTTGCCGTTATAAAAGTCGGTGGTGCCACCGAGACCGAGATAGAGGAAAAGAAATACCGCGTCGATGATGCCGTTGCCGCAGTCAAGGCAGCACTATCAGAGGGCGTTGTTCCTGGTGGTGGTGTTACGCTCATCAACGCCTCGGCAAGTGCTAAAGTTACTGATGCCGATGATGCGGTTGCTGCAGGCCGCGCACTGCTTGTGCGTGCACTCGAGCAACCATTCCGTATCCTCATGTCCAACAGTGGCCTGAACGCCGACGAATGGCTCCCACAGGTCAAAAAGGCCAAACCAGGGTATGGTGTCGACGTAAATGCACCGAGCAAGCTCGTCGACCTACGTTCTGCGGGCGTTATTGACCCGACCCGTGTTACGCGAGAGGCATTGCAAAATGCCGTTAGCATCGCCGGAACAAGCATGACTATGGGCGCCCTCGTCGTAGAGGTCCCCGAGCCAAAAACTGCCGATGGCCCTGCCATGGGCGGCATGGGAATGTAGCCGCAAACGGCTTACACTACAAAAAACACCCCCGTAACATCTCGGGGGTGTTTTTATAGGTTAGTAGACGATAACTTTTGCACCGATTGGTGTATTTTTGTATATCCATTCGGCGTCTGTTTTGCTACGAACGTTTACGCACCCATGACTTGCGCGAGTATAGCCATAGGCTGCGAAGTCAGCAGAGTAGTGAACGTACATATTTGGGTCAAACATGACGCTCCAAGGCATAACATTTTCGCCGTACCTCGCCGAGGATGGATTAGGGTCTTTGTTATAGACTTTGTATGTGCCAGGTACAGTGTTGTGGACTCGGTAGTTGCCATATTTGTCGGTAGTCCAGCCGCCGACACGAATTTTTACTGTTTTAACGAGCGTTCCATTTTTATACATCCGCAGTTTTCGTTCTGCCTTACTGACGCATATTCTTGTGCCGCTATATTTACAGGCTGCAGGGATCGGGTTTGACGGCAAATAGCTGCTTTTTAGGGCCGACCAGTCATTTGCGCCGATGATGGCGTCGGCAGTGATGTGGCGAGCGCGTTGGTAGTTCAGGACTGCATTTGCTGTGCCGACGCCAAACTTCCCATCAACCGTAATCGTATAAAAGCCCCGGCTTTTGAGTAGATTTTGTGCAACGGTAACACAGCCGGATTTCGTTGCATCGCTATCTCGAAACCGTAGAACTTTTGTTGAACAATCAACGGCTGCAGCAGCGGGTGCTACCATCGACAGTGCGATGCTGAACCCAAGTACAAATGTGTGTATGACAATAGCTAGCTTTCGAACTGGTACCATAAAAGGGGGACTCCTTAATGCTATTACATTATACATTGAAACAACATTTTTGTCAAATATCATTACGTCTGTGTCTCAATACCCCTAGCCATCGTCATCCTCCCGTACGTGGGGTCCAGTGATTACTAAAGTAGCTACAAGCTACTTTATACCTACGACTAGATTCCCATTTTCATGGGAATGACGGGTTTTTGAGCTTGGGTCCCTTACGCGCCGAACGAGCGGCGTGGGCCGTTGAAATTTGTCGGTGGGCGATTTGTCGTTATTCCAGCGCCGGGTGGCACGCCTGGGGTTGGGCGGTTATACCGTATATCTGCATTCTTTTGGTAGTTCATGAGTGTGCGCTCGGCGGCGACTGGGTCGGTGCGTTTTAACATCTCAAAATCCATACGTTGTCGCTCAGAAAGTCCGCCTGGCAGGGCGAGGCTGGGGTTTTTTATTTGATCCCGTGCCTGTTGAAACAGGGCGCTACGCTGGTCTTTGGGGTTCATGCGCCCAAAGCCGTTTGTTGCGATACGAGACATCCGTGCAGGCGATGAAACGCCGTTGGGCTGAGTAGGCTTTTTGAGAAAGTCTGGGCCTATCTGAGCTCTCATTGTATCTTGCAGCGGAGGGGTTGATGGTGTAGTTTGCGGGGTGTTTGTGTTTTGTGGTCGACGTGGGCCGAACTGGTTGTACATAGTTACATTCTAACATAAGCATTAACAGAAGTCAAGTAGCTCCACCTGAATTAACGCTCAAAACCTTCGTCTGTCAGCTCTACACATGCCTCAACCAAAGATGGCAGCGATACAAACTATGAAATTGTCATCCAGAGGCGAAGCCGAAGGATCTTTTAAAATGCATTACCAGATGTGAAGATTCTTCACTCCGTTCAGAATGACAGGGCCAGATTAAACAAGAGATTCTTCGCGGTGCTCAGAATGGCAGGGCAGAAGGTTTGAGTCTTTTGGATCAGATATCTTGTCTGATAAGCCTAGCCGAGGAGGACGTTATTGGTGGCGTTCTGGAGGTATAGGAGCAGCCCAATACTCAGTGCGAGTAGGCCGAGTAAGACAAAAAACTTGGTTTTTTCGGTCATAATGAGGCCTCCTCGGCGACTGGTTTCGCGACAACGACTAACCTATTTACGGGGTTTATGAGTGGCGTGCAGGTGTAGAGTGTCAGGCGCGTATCGTCGGTCGGTTGCTGTACACTGACCTCTGTTGGCGGGACGGTGCGGCTGCTCTCCACCTTGTAGCGGTAGAGTTTTCCACCCCACTTTACGCCGATTTCATCGCCAACTTTCAGTTTATCGAGAAAATAAAACAAACCTCGTGGCCCGGTATAGCTAAAACGGTGCGCCGCTACAACCGTATTACCCCCGTTAACAGGGTTGCTGCTAAAAGGAAGTCGCCAGGCACCTTTTTTGAGCATTTTAAAACTATCGCTTTCGGGGCCCTCGAGTATTGCTGTGTTCAGCATCATGCGGGGGATGACGAGGCAGTGGTCGGTGCATGGTTTTTCCTCTTTTGGTATGCTTGGGTCAGGCTGCGTGGAGCCAGACGCGCTGAGATATTCAGTCACAGACTGCGCGACTGCCTTATTGCCTTTTGTCTCTGTGTAGTATGACAAGTTTGGCAAAAAGGGCAGGGCTATGGTGTAGGAGTTGATAAGCACGATCAAGATAAGAAGTGAAATGTTGATCTGGCGTAAGCGTCTCCGAGTCATAGCACTAGTATAAGAGATTGCAAGGTACGATCAAAATGGTCGGCAGTGTTCGGAGAGTAAATTTAAAGTGAATATTGTAACAACAGGCTAATAGATGATATAATATGCACTAATGAAGCAACAAGAAAAATATTATGTCGGTCGGGAGCTTGTTGTGCCGCAGGGTGGTTTTACTGCCGTATTGATGGATTTTGACGACACGATTACATCGCCGATACTGCAACGCGGTGGGCTTAAGGGTAAGAAAATATATGAAGTCTCGAGGGTTGCAGCTGCAAAAACGATCGGTGCGCTGTATGGCAATAAGTATCTGACTGATTTAACAGATGAACAAAGTGAAGAGGCATATTTAAATGCGCACGAGCCGACTCTGGAAGGGTCGATAGCATACCTTCTGCATAAGGCAGGCATCTTCAGTAGCTCTAGGGACTATGACAGGGCACACCCAATACTACAAGAATTTTCCGACGAACGAAATAAGCTGCATAAATCACTGCTCCCTCACATTAGTTTACAGCCGAGAGTGGTTGAATTCATCAAGTACGCAAGTGATACGATGCCGTATGGTGTGGCTGTCGCGAGCATGGCGCCATTTTCCGATATCAAAATAGTCTTTGACGCAAATGGTCTTTTTGACCTTATTCCGCAGGAAAGAGTTGTCTCGATAAACAAGGTTGGACGACCAAAACCAGATAGAGAAGTAAATGACACAGCAATTTCTACGCTTGGTATTGCAGACGGTAGGTATGACATTCGGCAGAAGATCCTCGGGATTGATGACTCGATAGGTGGGATACAATCTATTCATAAAGCTGGAGCAACAGCGGTCGCAATTACGACGAACCGTACGGCTGAGGGTTTTGTCGGTACACCGGCTCGGTTTGCGTTCAACAAGTATGCGGAGCTACTTAAAGTCCTCCGCACTGCTGAGGCAAAAGAAAATCGAAACCGTGTGACTATCGTATGATATGTACGCTAATTTTGCTTTAGGGTGGTGTGGCTAGCACTTTTCTTGGTGTTTGTCGCCCCACGAGGCCATCTGTTTCAGGATGGGCACGAGGTCTGAACCTTTTGAAGTAAGCGTGTACTCGGTGCGTGGAGGTACGACGGCAAATGTCTTTTTGGTGACGATGCCGTAGTGTTCGAGTGCTTCGAGGCGCTGGCTGAGGGTGCGTGGGTTGATGCCTCCGACTGATTTTTCGAGCTCACCAAACCGTTTCGGACCAGTGCATAGGTCGCGGATGATAAGAGCCGTCCATTTCTGGCCAATGACACGTAGCGCTGCGGCGATACAGCCGATGCGTGGTTCGATAGCTTCATCTGTGGGGGATAGTTGCATAGTTGCTCCTGCGGATAATAAGTAAAATATTGAAATATACTTTACTTTGTATAGTTACTTTCGTATACTAACTATACATAATATATCATGGAAGGAAAAAGAATGAAACTTGGTATCATCATTGGGTCAGTACGACAGGGGCGAAATAGCAGCAAACAGGCAAAATGGATTGCAGCAGAGGCACAGAAAAATGCGGCATTTGATACACAAATCGTTGACCTCAAAGACTACAATTTGCCGATGTTCGACGAAGCGATCTCGCCAAAATATAACCAAAATCGTCAGACGACCGGTGAGGTCAAGCGTTGGCTTGATACGATCGCAGAGCTAGACGCGTATATTATCGTTACGCCAGAGTACGATCGGTCTATTCCTGGTGCATTGAAAAATGCGATAGATTACCTCGCCTATGAAATGAAAGGTAAAATAGTTGGGATTGCGACGCACGGTTCTAACAACGGTGCCCAGGCATTGACGACGCTCCGGTACATCATCCCAGAGCTCGGTGCGCTCTCGACCCCAGCTTTTGTTGGACTCCCATACATGCTAATGTCTGAGTTTGGCGAAGACGGCGAGATAGCAGAAGAAAAAATTAGCCATTTTGCTGGTCAGCTCCAGGGGCTTTTGGCCGATGTCGAGCTGTACGGCCAGGCGCTGCTAGACGCACAGAAATAGAAGTGTTCTAGAACCTGATTCGCCGCATGATGCTATCGACAATGTCTGTTTTGGGCTGTTCGAATGGCAAAATGTTGGCGATCAGGTTGATAACGCTTTCTTCATAATCTTTGGGTATGTACACGTTGACTGCGGGCAGAAACCGCTTGAGTGGTGCGAGTACGACGCTTGTTGAGCTAGGTTCCTCGATGATTGAAAAGCTGTGAAAGTCGTGAAAAGGGTAGTAGTTGCGACCGACTTGTATACCATCGGCCGAAACCGAAAACTGCTGCTCGCGGGGTTTTTTGCCACTAAAGTACGCCAAGCCAACAAGTGCGAGCAACACGATAACAGATGTCAAAATATCTCGGTTCAAAAAGTAAACAATGGCCGCAAAGATGATGGCACCCAAGACCATCGCACCGTACCAGGTCGAGTTTTTGTCGTGTGATATAAACTCGGCGGCTTGCCACGATATATTTTGGCTGAGTGGGTCGGGCGCGGCATTTGTTTCGGTATAAAATGTGGGTTCAGCGGGGACGGGGATCTGCTGAACTGGGGTTGGATCTGGTTGAATAGCCGGCGTTGGTTGCTGCGGAGGCATGACTTGCACAGGCTGTGCGGGGATAGGTTGCGGTTGCACTGGTGGCATCGGCACGTCATCATGCGGGATGGGGGCGATGATCTCTCCGGGCTGTTGATCTGACATAAGCGTATTGTACATCGTTTCTTAAAACTACAAAAGAGCTCAGGTGTTGCCCCTACTGCGCAAAACTGCTATACTCGCCTCTGTTACAGAGTATGTAACGTGCTGTATACTAGGATGTCCAATACGGAAGGGTGTCCGAGCGGTCGATGGAAACGGTCTTGGCCAGATAAGGGTCACGACAGTGACCAAACCGTCATATGAGCGAAGCTCATGAGGGGTTTCAAGACTAAGTAGGTATGCACTAGAATATATATCAGGGCGTCAACACGGAAGGGTGTCCGAGTGGTCGATGGAAACGGTCTTGAAAACCGTCGTGCCGGCAACGGTACCGTGGGTTCGAATCCCACCCCTTCCGCCAAATAACTATATCTGTTACACTTGTTTTCAGCTATCGTTGCTTTTTTGCGCTTTGCGGAAAAGATCAGCCAAGGAGAGGTACCCAAGTGGCTGAAGGGGACGGTTTGCTAAATCGTTAGAGGG